>NZ_JAGTJY010000213.1:0-9652 GCF_018195695.1 Achromobacter sp. Marseille-Q0513
GCGCCCGAGCGCGCGGCGGCCAGCTATGCGCAGCGCGCCGCCGTGGCGCACGCGGTCTACGCGCCCGACATGGGCCGGCCGGTGGAAGTCGGCGGCGACAACGAAAAGGCCCTGGTGACCTGGCTGACCAAGCGGCTGGGCGCGCCCGTCAGCGCGCCCTCGCTGTCCGCGCTGGGCTATGAACTGGTCGGCGGCCGCCTGTTGCCCGGCGGCGCCGGCCCGGTGGCGCTGTTCATGTACGGCGCGCCCGACGGGCAGCGCCTGACCCTGTACGTCACGCGCGAGGCAGCCGGCGGCCAGACCGCCTTCCAGTTCACGCAGGAAGGGCCGGTGCGCGTGTTCTATTGGGCCGAGGGCCCGTTCGGCTACGCGCTGTCGGGCGCCGTCAGCCGGGAAGAACTGCAACGGGTGTCGCAGGAAGTCTACCGGCAGTTGCAAGGCTGACATCGCGCCACGCGTCGCTCGCGGCGCTGTGTCCGGCCGGCGCGCGACGCCGCCGGCATGGACCGATCCTAGCCGCCGCGCGCCTCGTGCAGCATGCGCAGCGTGATCTTGCTGACCTCGGCGCGGCTCGTGCCGATGTGCGCGCGCAGCAGGCGCGCGGCGTCGTCCGCCTGGCGCGCCAGCACCGCGCCCAGGATGGCGCCGTGTTCCTCGTAAGTGGCGTCGATGCGGAAGTCCTTGGTGAAATCCAGCCGGCGCACGATGCGGATCTTCTCGGTCACGTCGCGATGCACCTGCGCCATTTCGGGATTGCCCGCCGCCTCGACCAGCGCGCAGTGGAAGGCCTCGTCCAGCTCGGCCACCCGCCGGCCATCCAGCAGGCGCTGCTGCGGCGGCGCGTGCCAGATGTCGCGCAAGGCCATCAGCAGGTCCGTCTCGTCCGCGCGCTCGCGCGCGCACAGGCGCTCCACCGCCGCCAGCTCCAGCACGATGCGCAGGTCGTACAAGGCCTCGAAACGCTCGAAATCGAAGGGCCGCGCCTGCCAGCCGCTGCGCGGGCTGGCCAGCACGAAGCCCTCGCGCTCCAGCCTCGCCAGGCCCAGCCGCACCGGCGTGCGGCTCACGCCCAGCCGCGCCGCCAGGTCGGTCTCGGTGAAGCGCTCGCCGGGCAGCAGCCGGAAGCTGAACAGATCGTCCTTGATCAGCTGATAGGCCTGGTCGGCCAGGGAGGCCCCCAGCGCCAGCGCGGGTCGCAGGCTCAGGCTACCGTGCATGACGCATCCTCCGCCAGGACGACCAGCGGATCGCCGGCGTTCACGGGCTTGCCCGGCACGCAGCGGATCGCGGTCACGACGCCGGCGGCCGGCGCGATGACGGACAGTTCCATCTTCATGGCCTCGACCACCACCAGCGTGTCGCCCGCCGACACGCTCTGGCCGATCTCGACCGGCACCTTCCACACATTGCCGCACATGTCGGCGCTGACCAGCCGCTCGCCCTCGCGCAGCTCGGCTTGCGCGTGCGGGGCGGCTTCCGGCCCGGACGGCGGCGGCGCCACGTCCTCGCTCTGCCACAGCGCGACCTCCGCGTCGAAGGCGCTTTTCTGGCGCGCCTGGAAGGCGGCGATGCTGGTCGCCTGCTCGGCCAGGAAGCGCTGGTGCGCGGCGAAGTCGAACACTTCCTCCTCGATGCGGACGCTGGCCCGACCGTGGCGGAAGTCTTCGCGCAGCACGTCCAGCTCGGCCTCGCTGACGGGATAGAAGCGCACCTGGTCGAAGAAGCGCAGCAGCCAGGGCTTGCCGTCCTGGAACACCGGGTTCTTCATGAACGTGTTCCAGATCGGCAGGCTGCGCCCCACCAGTTGATAGCCGCCCGGCGAGTCCATGCCGTAGATGCACATGTACACGCCGCCGATGCCGACGGTGCCTTCGGCCGTGTAGGTGCGCGCGGGGTTGTACTTGGACGTCAGCAGCCGATGGCGCGGATCGATCGGCACGGCGCAGGGCGCGCCCAGGTAGACATCGCCCAGGCCCATCACCAGATAGCTGGCGTCGTACACGATGCGCCGCACATCCTCGCGCGAGGCCAGGCCGTTGATGCGCTGGATGAAGTCCACGTTGTTCGGCAGCCAGGGCGCGCTGGCGCGCACGGTCTCCTGGTAGCGCCGCACCGCGCCCAGCGTGGCGCTGTCCTCGAAGGCCAGCGGCAGGTGGACCACGCGCGTGGGCACCTTGAGCGTGGCCACGTCGGCCAGTCCGACCTCGATCTCCAGCAGCCGCGCGATCAGCGCATCCTGGCGGACCTGGCGGCTGTCGTAGCGGATCTGCAGGGAGCGCACGCCCGGCGACAGCTCCAGCACGCCGGCCACGGGCCGCTCGTGCAGCGCCTCCATCAGCAGATGGATGCGCATGCGCAGCGCCAGGTCCAGCACGTTGTCGCCGTACTCCAGCAGCAGGTAGCCGTCGCCGGCCTGGCGGTAGGCGACGGACGGCCGCGCATCTTGCGCCGGCAGCGCCGCGATGATGGTCTCGGACGCGGTGGCGCGCGCCGGCGCGCTGATGGGCGCGACGGCGGGCATGGCCGGCGCGGCGGCGCTCAGCTCGCGCAGGCTGCGGTCCTGCGCCGCCTCCAGTGCCACCGCCTGTTCATAGTCCATGCGCACGAAGCGGATGCGGTCGCCCGGCTTGACCTGCCCCACCTTCCACAGCTCGGCCTTGGCGATCGTGACCGGGCAGACGAAGCCGCCCAGGCTCGGGCCATCGCGGGTCAGGATCACGGGGCTGTCGCCGGTGAAGTTGATGCTGCCGATGGCGTATTCGCAGTCGTGGATGTTGGACGGATGCAGCCCGGCCTCGCCGCCGCTCTCGCGCGCCCAGTCCGGCTTGGGGCCCGTCAGGCGCACGCCCAGGCGATTGGAGTTGTAGTGGACTTCCCAGTCGGCGGCGAAGAAGGCGTCGATGGCCTCCGGCTTGAAGAAGTCCGGCGCGCCATGCGGCCCGTAGAGCACGCCGATGCGCCAGGTATCGCCATAGGCCGGCACCAGCTCGGGCGGCGCGGCCTGCGGCGCCGCCTCGGGCGCGGCAGGCGCGCCGGGCAACCCGGGACGGACTCGGGGCAGCATGTCGCCCACGCGCAGCGTGCGGCCGGCATGGCCGCCGAACTGTCCCAGCGCGAAGGTCGAGCGGCTGCCCAGGTAGACGGGCACGTCCAGGCCGTCGCGCACGGCCAGGTACATGCGGCAGCCAGACAGCGCGCGGCCCGTGGCCAGCACCTGGCCCGCGCGCACCGTCACCGGCCGCCACATCGGCACGGGTTCGCCGTCCAGCGTGGCCGCGCATTGCGCGCCGGTCAGCGCGATGACGGCATCGCCATGAAAGCGCAGCGTGGGTCCGGCCAGCGTGGCCTCGATGCCGGCGGCGTCCGGCGCGTTGCCGACGATGCGGTTGGCCAGCCGGAACGCGTAGTCGTCCATCGGACCGGACGGCGGCACGCCGATATTCCAGTAGCCGGCGCGGCCGGGATAGTCCTGCACGCTGGTATAGGTGCCGGCCTCCAGCACCTCGATCGCCGCTGGCCGGTACTCGAAGGTTTCCAGGAAGCGGGTGGACAGCTCGCCGGCCGCGAAGCGCGCGTCGGCCACGATCTGGCGCAGGTAGTCCAGGTTGGTGGCGATGCCATGCAGGCGCGTGCGCGCCAGCGCGTCGGACAGCCTGGCCAGCGCCTCTGCGCGCGTGTCGCCATGCACGATCAGCTTGGCCAGCATGGGATCGTAGTAGGCCGGCACCTCGGTGCCGGTCGCGACCCAGCCGTCCACGCGCGGCCCCTCGGGGAAATGCACCTCGGTCAGCACGCCCGGCGAAGGCTGGAACTGGCGCAGCGGATCCTCGGCGTACAGCCGCACCTCGATGGACGCGCCGCGCGGCGCGCGCGACATGGCCTGCAGGTCCAGCGGTTCGCCCGCCGCCACGCGCAGCATGCACTCGACCAGGTCCAGGCCGGTCACCGCCTCGGTGACCGGATGCTCGACCTGCAGCCGCGTGTTGACCTCCAGGAAATAGAAGCTGTCGCGGGCCGGGTCGTAGATGAATTCCACCGTGCCGGCCGAGCGGTAGCCGACCGACTCGCCCAGCCGCACCGCCGCTTCCAGCAGGGCCGCACGGGTGGCGGGCGGCAGGTTCGGCGCCGGCGTCTCCTCGATGACCTTCTGGTTGCGCCGCTGCACCGAGCAGTCGCGCTCGCCCAGCGCCAGCACCCGGCCCCGGCCGTCGCCGAAGATCTGCACCTCGACGTGGCGCGCGTTGTCCACATAGCGCTCGATGAAGGCGCCGCCGTCACGGAAGAAATGCTCGCCCATGCGCTGCACGCTGTCGTAGGCCGCCGTCAGCTCGGCCTCGCTGTCGCAGCGCGACAGCCCGATGCCGCCGCCGCCCGCCGTGCTCTTGAGCATGACCGGATAGCCGATGCGCTCGGCCTGCGCCAGCGCCTCGCCCAGGCTGGACAGCAGCCCGGTGCCCGGCGTCATGGGCACGCCGGCCAACGCCGCCAGCTCGCGCGAACGGTGCTTCAGGCCGAACTCGCGGATCTGCATGGGCGTGGGTCCGACGAAGGCGATGCCGGCGGCTTCGCAGGCCTCGGCGAATTCAGCGCTTTCGGACAGGAAGCCATAGCCGGGGTAGATGGCCTGCGCGCCCTGTTCGCGGGCGGCGGCCAGCAGCAGGTCCATGCGCAGATAGCTGTCGGCGGCTTTCTCGCCGCCCAGCGCGACGGCGGCGTCGGCCTCGCGCACATGGGCGGCGTTGCGGTCGGCGTCGGAATACACCGCCACGCTGCGGATGCCCAGGCGCTTCAGGGTACGAATGGCGCGGACGGCGATTTCACCTCGGTTGGCGATCAGAACGGTATCGAACACGTTGCGACTCCTGGAAAGAATTGGGGGGATCAGCGGACGGCGGGATTCAGGCTGGCCAGGTAGGCGCGCCAGCCGCCATGCGCCGTGATGTCGCGCGCGCCTTCCAGGCCGTGCGGCTCGCAGATGAAGCCCTTGACCAGCCGCCCGTCCTCCAGCTCCAGCGTGCCGATGCCCAGCGGCGCCGGAATCTCGGCGACGAAGCCGCCAAACGCGGCGATGGGGATGTCCCACAGCTCGACCTCGATGGGCGCGCCATCGGCGCGCTTGGCCAGGCCCGGCTTGGGCGGCGTGGTGTTGGCCAGCGCATACAGCCGGTAGTCGTCCGCCGTGCGCGTCTTTTCCACCAGGACGGCATGGCGCGAACGGAGCTGATGGTTCAACGGCATGCCGCTAAGGTGCGCGCCCACCACGGCCACGCGCAGCGTGCCCGGCGCCGGATCGCGCGACGCGGGCGCGGCGGGCAGAGGCTTGCCGGTGGCGCCCAGCGGCAAGCCCAGGCGCGCCTGCCATTGCCTGCCGAATTCGGCCAGCGCATGATCCTGCCAGGCCAGACCCAGCACGGTGATGCCGGCGGGCAGGCCGTCGCCACGCATGCCCGCCGGCAGGGCCAGCGCGCACAGATCGGCCAGGTTGGCGAAGTTGGTGTAGAGGCCCAGCCGCGAATTGAGCGCCAGCGGATCCTCGCGCAGCTGTTCGATGGTGTAGATGGACGGCGCGGTGGGCACCAGCAGCGCGTCCACGTCCGCCAGCGACTGCTGGATGGCGCGCGCCAGCGCGGCGCGGCGGTATTCGGCCTGGAAGGCGTCCAGCGCGCTGTAGCGCCCGGCCTCTTCGACGATGCCGCGCACCACCGGATCGATCGCGACCGGCTGCTCGCGCCACAGGGTTTCGACCGCGGCGAAACGCTCGGCCACCCACGGCCCCTGGTACAGCAGCGCGGCCAGCTCGGCATAGGGCGAGAAATCGATGGTCCGCAGCTCGGCGCCACTGGCGCGCACCTCGCGCAGCGCCGCATCGAAGGCGGCCTCGGCCTCGGCGTCGCCGTGAAACTCCAGCTTGTCCGGCACCGCGAAGCGCGGCCGCGCCGGCCAGGGACGGGCCGTGCCGGCCGGCGCGGGCCGCGAGTAGGGGTCGTCCGCGTCGTAGCCGCCGGCGATGTCGGCCACCCGCGCCGCGTCGTCGACCGTCAGGGCGAACACCGACACGCAATCCAGCGTGCGGCAGGCCGGCACCACGCCGGCGGCGCTTAGCCAGCCGCGCGTGGGCTTGAGTCCGACGATATTGTTGAAACCCGCCGGCACGCGTCCCGAGCCGGCCGTGTCGGTGCCCAGCGAGAACGCCGCCAGTCCGCGCGCCACCACCGAGGCTGATCCCGAGCTCGATCCGCCGCTGATGTACTCGGGCCGGAACGCGTTGGCCACCGCGCCGTGCGGCGAGCGCGTGCCCACCAGGCCGGTGGCGAACTGGTCCAGGTTGGTCTTGCCGACCAGGATGGCGCCGGCGGCGCGCAGGCGCCGCACCACGCCGGCATCCTCGTCGGGCGTATAGGCGAACGCGGGGCAGGCGGCGGTGGTCGGCCAGCCGGCGACGTCGATGTTGTCCTTGACCGCGTAGGGCACGCCGTACAGCGGCAGGCGCGACAGGTCGCCCTCCGCCGCCGCCAGCAGCCGCGCCAATTCTTCCAGCTGGCGCGCCAGCGCCTGGCCGTCGACGCGCAGGATCCAGGCATTGTCGGCGGGCGCGTCCGGCGCTGCGGCGTGGCCGGCCAGCAGCGCCTCGGGCCGGGCGCCCGAGAGATAGGCGGCCTGCCATTGCGCGATGGTCCAACCGGCGGTGTCGAACTGCGTTGCTGCGGCGTTCATGCTGGAATCCTCTCTGGTATGCAAGTACGGATTCCCAAGCAAGCGGCATGCCATGTTCGCGCCAACGGCGCGTTTTCCCCTTGTTTCCCTGCCAGGACGTCCCGCGCGGCCACAAGGCGCGGCGCGCCGTCGCGGCGCCGGCGCGCACCGGCGCCGCGCAGATCACGCACCCGTTTTGTGCACGCGGCACCAGATTGAACAGGCCGCCGCGCCGCATCGTTCCCGCGCCCCGCCCTTCCGCCTACATATAGCGGCCCCGCCGCGCCGCCGCGTCCGTTGCGGCTGGCACGGGTCTTGCTTTGATGTCCTGGCGAGGCGCGGTACAGGCCCTGTCCATTTCATGCCGGCGATGCCGGCGCAACCTACCCAGGAGTCCCCATGAAACGCAGACTAGCCCTCAAGCAACTGACCGCCGTGAGCCTGCTGGCCCTGGCCGGCTGGATGCCGTCGGTCCATGCCGCCGAAGACACGATCAAGGTCGGCATCCTGCATTCCCTGTCCGGCACGATGGCGATCTCGGAGACCTCGCTCAAGGACGTGGCGCTGATGGCGATCGACGAGATCAACGCCAAGGGCGGCGTCATGGGCAGGAAGCTGGAGCCCGTGGTGGTCGATCCGGCCTCGAACTGGCCGCTGTTCGCCGAGAAGTCCCGCCAGCTGCTGGCGCAGGACAAGGTCGCGGTGGTGTTCGGCTGCTGGACCTCGGTATCGCGCAAATCGGTGCTGCCGGTGTTCAAGGAGCTGAACGGCCTGCTGTTCTATCCGGTGCAGTACGAAGGCGAGGAACTGGAGAAGAACGTGTTCTACACCGGCGCCGCGCCCAACCAGCAGGCCATACCCGCCGTCGAGTACCTGATGAGCGAGGACGGCGGCGGCGCCAGGCGCTTCGTGCTGCTGGGCACCGACTACGTGTACCCGCGCACCACCAACAAGATCCTGCGCGCCTTCCTGCACTCCAAGGGCGTGAAGGACAGCGACATCGACGAGGTCTACACGCCCTTCGGCCATTCCGACTACCAGACCATCGTCGCCAACATCAAGAAGTTCGCCACCGGCGGCAAGACCGCCGTCATCTCCACCATCAACGGCGACTCCAACGTGCCCTTCTACAAGGAACTGGGCAATGCCGGGCTGAAGGCCACCGACGTGCCGGTGGTCGCCTTCTCGGTCGGCGAAGAGGAACTGCGCGGCGTGGACACCAAGCCGCTGGTCGGCCACCTGGCGGCCTGGAACTACTTCGAATCGATCAAGAACCCGGTCAACACCGACTTCATCGCCAAGTGGAAGGCCTACGCCAAGGCCAAGAACCTGCCCAACGCCGCCACCGTGGTCACCAACGACCCGATGGAAGCGACCTACATCGGCATCCACATGTGGAAGCAGGCCGTCGAACAGGCCAAGAGCACCGACGTGGACAAGGTCATCGCGGCCATGGGCGGCCAGACGTTCAGCTCGCCCAGCGGCTTCGAGATCGTGATGGACAAGACCAACCATCACCTGCACAAGCCGGTGTACATCGGCGAGATCAAGGCGGACGGCCAGTTCAACGTGGTCTGGAAGAGCAAGGGTCCGATCCGCGCCCAGCCCTGGAGCCCGTACATCCCGGGCAACGAAGGCAAGCAGGGCCTGTAAGGAGACGGCCGCCATGCGCAACGCTGCGATCGCACGCTACCTGCGTCGTCTCCTGCTCGCCCTGGCCCTGGCCTGGCCGGCGCTGCCCGTGGCGGCGGCCGGCGTCGGCCCGGACCTGCTGGCGCCGCTGGCGGGCGACGATACCGACGCCAGGCTGCAGGCGATCGCCGCGCTGGGCGCGCTGCCCGGCGGCGAGGGCGCCGCCGTGCTGCGCGCGCTGGGCGCCGACCAGCTCTACGCGGCGCCGGACGGCCGCGTGCTGATCGGCGACGGCGCCCGCGCCACCGACCCGGCCAGCGGCGCCGCGTTGGACCTGCCGGCCGGCTCGTCCGCCATCGGCATCAACAACCGCTTGCGCCGCGCCATCGAGGCGGCGCAGGCCGGCGCGCAGCTGCACGCGGCCGATGCCGGCTCGCGGCTGGCCGCCGCGCGCCGCCTGCAACAGACCAACGATCCCTCGCGGCTGCCCCTGATCGCGCAAGCGCTGACCGCGGAACGCGACCAGACCGTGCGCGCCGCGCTGGAGATCGCGCAGGCCAGGCTGGAACTGCAAAGCGCCGATCCGGCGGCGCGGCGTCATGCCGTGGAACTGCTGGGGCGCGGCGGCGACGCCGCGTTCCGTCCCGTGCTGGCGGCCTTGACGCAGCAGCGCGACGGCGTCCATGCCGAACCCGACGCCAGCGTGCGCGAGGCCGCCGCCGACGCGCTGCGCCGCATCGACCGCCGCCTGGCCACCGTCGAATGGGCCGGCAATCTCTTCTACGGCCTGAGCCTGGGCAGCGTGCTGCTGCTGGCGGCGCTGGGGCTGGCCATCACCTTCGGGCTGATGGGCGTGATCAACATGGCGCACGGCGAGCTGCTGATGATCGGCGCCTACGTGACCTATGTGGTGCAAACGCTGTTCCGCGCCTGGCTGCCCGGCTGGCTGGACTGGTACGTGGCGGCGGCGCTGCCGCTGGCCTTCCTGGTCACGGCGCTGGTGGGCATGGCGCTGGAGCGCACCGTGATCCGCTGGCTCTACGGCCGGCCCCTGGAAACGCTGCTGGCGACCTGGGGCATCAGCCTGATGCTGATGCAGGGCGTGCGCAGCCTGTTCGGCGCGCAGAACGTGGAAGTCGGCAATCCGGCCTGGATGTCCGGCGGATTCACGGTGCTGGGCGGGCTGGTGCTCAGCTACAACCGCCTGGTCATCATCGGCTTCGCGCTGGCCGTGGTGGCGCTGGTCTGGGCATTGCTCAACCACACGCGCCTGGGCCTGTTCGTGCGCGCCATCACGCAGAACCGGCGCATGGCCGATTGCGCCGGT
>NZ_JAGTJY010000214.1:0-9564 GCF_018195695.1 Achromobacter sp. Marseille-Q0513
GGCCATCACGCCCGAGCCCAGCGCGCCCATCGCCACGCTGGGCGGCATGATGAACTTGGGGGTGTCGGTGCTGGCCGGCGCGTCCACGCTATCCGGCATCGGCGCGGTCGGGATAGGGCTGGCGGCGGGCGCTGTAGGCAGCGTCGTCAGCCAGGGCGTGGGCATGGCGCTGGGCATGCAGTCCAAGTTCAGTTGGGGCAGCGTGGCGATGGGCGCGCTGGGCTCGGGCGTGATGGCCGGGGTGGGCGGCGCGTTCAACGGCGCGAGCTTCCTGAGCGGCAACCAGGCGCTGTCGGAGTCCATCAAGGCCAGCATCGCCAATGGCACGTACGCCGGCGCCAGCGCCATGCAGATGGCGGTGCGGGCGACGGTCAGCTCGACGGTGACGCAGGGCATCGCGATGGCGACGGGGCTGCAGTCCAAGTTCAGCTGGACCAATGTGGCGGCAGCGGGCGTGGGCGCGGGAGTGGGCGGGTTCGTGGGAGGCAAGCTGTTCCCCACGGGGAATGAGTTCTCGACGAACTTGATGCGTGGCTTTGCGTCCAGCGCGGTGGGCGGGGTTGCGGCGACGGTGCTGACGGGAGGCAAGCCGAACTATCTGCAGATCGCGGTGGATGCGTTTGGGAATGCGTTGGGGAATTCGGTGGTGGAGTCGTTGGGACAGAGCGGTGCAGCGCCGGTCGTGGCCCGGTCCAATGGAGCTGTTGGGCAAGCAATAAGAGGTTCTTGGGATGACTTGTCGCCCTACGGAGCCGGAACTTTGCAGACGTCGGAGCCCGGCTTCTACGATAGCTACCGGAATATCAACACCGGCAGCTATGACGGACTCTCTGAAGAAGATCACGCACGGATCAGCGCTTACTTGGGACTCGATTCTCCACGGGACTATGGCAAGCCGGTGCTGGTCGCCGCCAATGGCAAGTTGGATCCAGAAATCGCGCGCATGGCATTTGGAGAGCAGGATGGCGGTTCGCAGGTAGAACTACGAGGGTTGGATCGCTCTCCGCGCACGCCCCTGGGCGTCAGTCGAGCGCGCGTGGGATTCATGGAAGAGTTGGGACAGCGGGTCTTGGGTCAATGGGATGCCGCTGCCTACATGCTTCGGGATACGGTGTACTACGTCAACGACTCGGTATGGGGCGCAGCCAACGTCGCTACGAACGGTTGGCTGGCGGACAACTCCGATACTGTGCGCGTTGCTGTGGATCGAAACAATGCCCGTGCCGTGGGCATCGTCAATGCGGGCAAGGGCCTGGCCAGCGGGGGATTGCGCCTAGTTACTGGAAACATGGGAACCGACGAGCTCTACCAGGGCGCTAGGGACTTTTTCCAGCTTGATCGTACGCTGGCCTATGAGGCCGCTGGTGACTATCGCGCCGCGCAGGCGGGATGGACGAACATGGCGTTTACTGCGACCGGGGTTGGTGCGGGAGCCTATAGCCTGACGTCCAGGATAGCGCCGCTGGCGATGGGCGCGGCTCGTACCTCTGGGTTTGGCTTGAGGCTGGCGGTCGAGGATAGTGGTCGGTTGTTGGCTGGCGGGATGGAGTCGTTGCTGGATCGGCAGGGTCTGCGACTAGGGATGCTGCCGCCGGATTCGAAGTTCTTTGTAGGGGGTGATACAGTTGCAGGGAATTCGATAGGCCGACCATTCGTGTCCACTTTTACAGGTGCAAACAATACCAAATCTATATCGCTTGGTGCTGCCGAAGCGATATATCGGATCGATGGCGTTACTGCACTCACGCTTGAGGCCGATGGCTTGATTACTGGCCCACATGTCGGACGGCCTAAAGGCCGCTTGCCGGAACCGGTTGGAGGGCGGTTGCCAGGGGAACATAGGGGGCATTTGATTCCAGAGGGAGGGGTTGATAATCCTGCCTATGTAAATATCAAATATAATTTGATTTCGGAAGCGCCTGCCTCCAATTTGGGGTTAAAGAAAACGCTAGATCTTCAGGCTAGCAAGTTGGCAGCAGAAAATCCAAGTTCTGAGATTAGATTTATTGCAAATCCCATACGAAAATCTGGTGTTTTCAGGCCTTACGCAACAACTTATTACATTACGCGAGATGGAGAGCTTGTTCAGGCTCTTTCTATTCTAAATAAATAGGCATTTGAGGGTGTGGATATGACGTCGCTCGTGGATTTGCAAGCTCCTATCGATCTGGAAATAGTCAATGCGCTAATTGCCGCTACTCCGGATACGTGGAATGCTGCGGAGATGATTGTTGAGCGCGAGCAGCTGGGTGAGGATGAAAGTATGAAAATTGTCATATTCAGTCCTGAAGGATTTCGCGATATTGTTGGTCCAACGGATGAAATCTACGTTGGGCTTTATAAACTGTCAGATTTATTTGGGGAGTATGGAAAAATATGGAGTCGAGTGTCTTATGCTGTAAGCATGACACCTGAGGGAGCGTGGAGATACAAGATTAAGTTTGAATATTAGTCGCTACTAATGCTGTGGTTGAGGCCAAGTGGCGGGGCGAATGAGTTAATCCTATTGGTGAGTCGGTCCCTGGGGATTTTTTGGGTGACCTTGGATTGATTGTCTCTAATGAGTATGGGCTGATATTCACCTGAACTCGGCTCCCGGCCGTTGTTTCTTCGGGCTGAAGAAGCGTCAACCACTGATCACACACCAGGGTCGCTTGGAACGACGCAGCTCTTCCCCCCTCACCTGAACTGCCCCCAACACTAAACTTCCCCCCACACACCCGGATATGTTGTAGAGGCTGGCAACCACGCTCGACGCCTGCCCTCTACCCCTACACATGTCAGGAGATGTCAATGGTGAACATGGCTGCACCCCAGGTGGTGGAAAGCGCCGAGGCGGTTCGACGCGGCGCCGCGGTGAAGGTTCAGAAGAAGAAAGCCCGCAAGGAAGATGAATGGTCGGTGACGCACAAGATGCGTTTGCCGCACAAGGTTGGCCTGCCGCTGGGTTCGGGCGGCGGCGGTGACGACGGCGGCAGCTGAGCCGCTGTTTCCGGCAGCCCTGGCGTATGTAGTCCTGCTGCGGGGTCCCTCGTTTTCCTGATGGATGATTCCTGACGGATGTGAGGGATTTTTCTTTGGCGCGCAGTTCCGGGCGCGCGACGTCCTTCATTCTCCTTCAAGCCCAGTCTTATCCTCCATGGCTCGACAGCGCGCCGTAGCGGAGACGCCATCGGTAGCGTTGGCGCCGCGTCCGGCCTCGATGATTTGTCCCGCCTTCGCGGGAACCGCCATTGCTGGCGGTCGCCGTTTGCGCATCCGGCATGCGGACGGCGAACTTGCCGTGGAAGGGCCGCCCGCCTTCCTGCGCGCGGCGCTGGACCTGTGCGATGGCACGAGGACGATGGATAGCCTGTTGCAGGCGCTGCCATCCGGCGTGGACGCAGGCCGCTTTGCCGCATTCGTCTCTGATTTGCTCGAGGCCGGCGCGCTGGTGGACGGCAATCTGTTGACCGCGCACGCGTTGAAGTATGCGTTCCAGGGGGCGCCGCAGGGCGTTTCGGCCCCGCCGCGAGAGACCGACGGAATCGGTCGCCGGCCGCGCGTCCTGCCTGGTGGGGCCGGCCTGCGCATCGAATCCGTGGGCGAGGCGCCCTGGATGGCGGCCTTGCAAGGCCGGATATCGACCTACGCTTTCAGTGATGCCGCGCCGCCGCCGGGTAGCTTGGCGGCTCTGTTGTGGTCCTTGTGCGGGATTACGCAGGCCGGGCATGAGCGACTGGGCGCCGGCGTAGCCCGCAGGACGATCGCGTCGGCGGGCGCGCTGCATCTGGTGCAGCCCTACGTGGCGTTGCGCCGCGAGGTGGACGGCCATGCCGTGGGCGTGTACCGCGTGCACTATCCCGGGCCGCGCCAGATCGCGCTGGAACGCGTCGGCGACGCCGTGCGGCTGATGCGCGCCTTCGTGCAGCCGTGGCATGTGCAGAGTGCGGCGGGCGCGGTGTTCCTGGCCGGCGATGTGGCGCTGGCGGCCACGCGTTATCGCAATCGCGCGGTGCAGTATCTGTTCAGCGAGGCCGGCGCTGCCCTGCACAACGGGGGATTGGCGGCGGCGTCGCTGGGCCTGGGCTACGCGACGCTGGGCTGCTACGACGAGACGGTTGTGCAAGCGTTGTGTGGCATGGGCGAGCAGACGGTGCTCGGGTCGGCGGTGTTTGGCGCCTTGCCGCAAGCGGCGAGCGCCGCAAAGGTCGCGGGCGGCCCCGAATTGGAATTCACGTGGATCGATACGGAAGGCGTGGCGTTGCCCGTGCGGTCCACGGCGGCGTTGTGCCTGGCGCGCGCCCGGCTGCGGCGCGACGCGCCGGACGGGGAATATGCCTGGGGCGCGGATCCCGACCCGGAGATCGCCTATCGCAAGGCGAGCGCGGAAGCGATCGAACGGCTGGCCTGGAACACGCTCGGCGCGACGGTGCGGGCGAGAGGGGCCGAGTTGTCCGGCGCCTGCGATCCCTCGGCCCACATCGGCCACAGCGCGGCGCAGTACCGACGTTTGGGTTTTCCGTTCCGGCCTTACGCGGAGGAACGCGCCTATCACTGGGCGCGCGCGGTGGCGCTGGCCGACGGCGCGCAGGCCTGGATGCCGGCCGATCTGGTGCATGCGCGCGCCACGCTGGCCGCCGCCGGCCTGGCCGAGAATCATCCCTTGACCTATGCGACCAGTTCGGGCTGCGCGGCGGGCGCCAGCGTGCAGGATGCCACCGGGCGCGCCTTGCTGGAGCTGGTCGAGCGCGACGCCTTCATGCGCCACTGGCTGGCGCAGCGGCCGGGCGCGGCCCTGGTCGAGGACAGCCTGCCGGCGGATATCCAAGCGCGCTTGCGGCGTCTGCGCGATCTGCCTTGCGAGATCGGCGTGCAGGCGCTGGATTCGGGCTGGGCGCATGTGTATCTCGCCTGGGCCCGGGACGATGCCCGGCCCTTTGCCACATTGGGCGCCGCCGCTGGCCTGGATCCCGCCGAGGCCCTGGCCCGCGCCGTGGCGGAATTGGAATCGCGCGTCCTGGCCTGGACGCGCGGACACGCGCCGGGCTTGCGTCAGCCGTCCCTGGCGCGCACGCCTGCCGACCATTTCGATCTGTATGGACTGCGGCGCTACTACCGACGGGCCGACGCGCTGTTCGATGCGCGCGCGACGGTGGCGGATTTCCCCGGTCTTGCCGCGGGCCGGCCGATGGCGGGGGCGCTGCTTGACCGGCTGATTGCCGGCGGCGTGTCGCCGCTCATCGTGGATCTCACCACCAGCGCGTGCGTGCTTGATCACGGCCGGCGCCGGCTGCATGTGGTGAAGGCCTTCGCGCCAGGCCTGGTGCCGCTGTCGTTCGGCCACGGCCTGGAGCCGCTGGGCATGGCGGCGCAGGCGCACCGCCGCGCCTTGTTTCCTCATCCCTTTCCCTGACGCGTCCCGCCGTTGTCCTTTTCATCCCATACGAGTGAGCCATGCTGAAGGAAGCCCTGCCCACGACGCAAGACCTGCGCGCCGACGATCCCGACCGGGTCTGCCCGATGCTGGCCGGTCCGTCCATGATCGACGGCGATACCCTGATCGTGCGCCAGGCCCAAGGCGAAATTGCCGTTCAGGCCGACCGTGCCTTGCTGCGCAAGGCCTTCCGGCTGTGCGACGGCACGCGTTCCGTCACCGAGTTGCTGGCTGGCATCGCCAAGCCGGACGCGCGCGATCAGTTCGGCCGGTTCCTGCGCTTCCTGCTGGACAGCGGCGCCTTCGTGGACGCGAGCGGCTATCTGCTGGCGAACATGGGTTTCGCCTGGGGCAACAATCCCTATGGCCAGGCCGCGCCGGACGATGTGTCCGAGCGCATCGGCTACCGGTTCAGCCAGACGGCGCCGGACGCGACGGTCGCGCATGCCGAGCCCTCCTTCGCGGCCGAAAGCTCGGCAGCGGTCGAATTCAGCGTTGCTCGCAATCCCGATGACGGCCTGCAATCGGCCATGGATGCGCGCGTGTCGACGTATGCCTTTGGCGGCGCGCCGCTGGCGCAGGGCAAGCTGGATCAATTGGTATGGTCGCTGGCCGGCATCGTCGGCGAGACGCGCGCGCGGGCGGGCGGTCTGGCGCCCAGGCGCACCACGCCGTCGGCGGGATCCATGCATCTGGCCGAGGTCTACGTGGCGCTGCGCCAGCCCACGTCCGGCGACGCGGGACCGGGACTGGCGGCGGGTATCTACCGGGTTCAGTACCCCGGTGAGTACCGCGTCCGCTATACCCTGGTCAGCGCCGCGCTTGCGCTGTTGCCGCGCGCGGTCGCCAAGCCTTGGTGCCTGGAGTCGGCGGCGGGCATGGTGTTCCTGGCGGCGGATGCCGGCCTGGCGGCGCTGCGCTATCGCAACCGTGCGGTCCAGTACCTGTATACGGAAGCCGGCATGGCATTGCAGAACGGCGCCCTGACGGCGAGCCGCCAGGGGATGGGCTTCGTGGCCTTCGGCAGCTACTACGAAGCCGTGGTGCGCAGCCTGTGCGGTACGCCGGACCACTTGATCCTGGGTTCCGCGATTTTCGGCGGGCTGCCGAGCCCCGCGCAGTTGGCTCGCGCCGACGAGGCGCCGGCGGTGGATTTCGCCTGGGCAGAGGCGCCTTCGGCCGAGTACTCCCTGCCTTTCCACGTCGGCCGGGCCAAGCTGAAGCATGGCCCCTCCGACCGGCCGACCTGGGGGCGCGACACCGATCCCGCGCTGGCGTTCCGCAAGGCGCTGGCCGAGACCATCGAACGGCAGGGTTACCGGGAGCCGCGCGGTCTGCGGCAGGCTGCCTATGCCGATTTGGAGGACGCGCTGGATCCTCGCGAGGTCGCGCGTTTCAGCGCGGCGCAATATCGCGGCCAGGACTTCGCCTGCGTTCCTTTCGACGCGCATGCGCCCTATTGGTGGGCCGAGGCGGAACGGTTGACCGACGGCCGGCGGATCGCGGTGCTGGCCGATCTGGTCTATAGCGCCGACGCCCTGCGCGATGCCTGCGGGCAGACCAGCTACTACTGGCGCAGCAATTCCTCGGGCTGCGCGGCCGGCACCACCATGGCGGACGCCCGGCTGGCCGGCACGCTGGAACTGATTGAGCGCGACGCGTTCATGCGGCATTGGTTCGCGCAGCAGCCGGGCACGGGCTTGCGGCCCGATTCATTGCCTGGGCCGTTCCAGGATCGCTTGCGAGCGATTGCAAGCACAGGATTCACCGTTTCGGTACAGACCTTGGCATCGCGTTGGGCGCAAGTGATCTTCCTGTTCGCCCGGCATGCCGAGCGGCGCTTTGCCTGCGTCAGCGCGGGCGCGGGTCTGTCGATCGGGCGCGCGATGGAGTCCGCGCTGGTGGAGCTGGAGTCGCGCGTGTTTTCGCTGTTGAACGGGCACGATGTCGGCCGCATGAGCCCAGCGCGGGTGCGCACGCCGGACGATCATTTCGCGCTGTATGCGCGTCCCGCCTGGTTCAACCGCGCCGACAGGTTGTTTACGCCCTTGGCGGAGCTGTCCTATGCCGAGGCGGGGCGCCGCGACCTGGCTTCGCCGCAAGCGTTCTACGACGGCCTGGTGGACGGCGGCATCGCGCCGCTGTTCGTCGATATCACACCACGAAAGAACGCGATCGGCGGCGGTGACCGGCTGGCCGTGGCGCGTGCATTCGCGCCGGGACTGATTCCGATGGCCTTCGGCGCCGGCATGGAGCCGCGCGGCAGCACCTCGGTCCGCCATCCGGCGTCGGCATTTCCCCATCCTTTTCCCTGAACCGTAATTTTCTGGAGTTCCGCATGCGCCTGCCTCCTGGCATTGAAGTCCATGACGACTGGTTTTCCCCGGAAATGCTCGAACGCCTGATCCAGGCGACGGGCTGGATGCCGATGTACTTCCTCAATCGCGCCAGCCGTTTCGACACGCATACGCTGGACATACATTGGTACTACCCTGTAGCCGTCACCGACGAGTCACTGTTCGGCCGCGTGGAAGATCAGCTCGACGTGCTTGAAGCCCCGCTGGACGTGCTGCGCGAAGCCTGGGAAGTGGTCGCCGGCAAGATCGGGGGCGATCTCGGGCTGTACGAATGCAGCGTCAGCGCCAATACCTTCGGCACCGAAGGCAATCCGCATTACGATTTTCGCAACCGCGCCGTGGCGCCGGCGCATCTGACGGTGCTGATCTATTGCAATCAGCAATGGGATATCACCTGGGCCGGCGAGACCTTGATCTTCGACGAGCAGGGCGAGATCAGCGGAGGCATCATGCCCAAGCCGGGGCGGGTGGCGATTCTGCGTGGCGATCCACATCATGTGGGACGCTCCGTCTCGCGCATCTGCCCGAGCGACCGCCGCGTGCTCGTGCTCAAGCTGTGGGACGAAACGCTGTTGCAGACGCTGATCGCGCGCGCGGGCATCAAGCCGCCCGCCGCGCCGTCGGTGTCCGGAACCGCGGCCTGACGAGGCGGCCCCGGGCCGGGGCGCCGCCGCGCGCCGGCGGGATCAGGCTGTCGCTTCGGTCGGCAGGCGCCCTGGCTGCGGACTGTCGGAGAATACCGACGCCAGCATGTGCGGATAGACGGCGGGATGGATCATGGGATGGCTGTTCATTTCCAGCAGCCAGACCCGGTTGTCCGCGTCGATCACCGCATCCAGCGTGAACACGGAGTTGCGACGCACGGCCTCGTCGATGCCGCGGTACAGGATCGGCCCCGCATAGCAGAACTGCGCGGCGATCTCCGGCGCGATGGACGGCCATACGTTGCGATTGGTGTAGACGATCCGGTCGTGGGGCGTCATGTAACGGAAGTCCAGCATCAGCGCCACGCCTTCGGGCGCGACGGAATCCGGCGCGTAGCCCTGCCAGGCCAGGATCTGGGCCGAGTCGTCCAGATTCAGCGGCAGGTCGAAGTTGCCGCGGGGTTGCGCCGCGATCTCACGCAGGCTGCGGCGGCCGTCGCCGGTGATCAAGGGCGGATCCAGGACTTCCAGCGCCACCGGATCGCCATTCCAGAACCACGCCTTGGCGCTGCGGCCGCGGATGAATTGCTCGTAAAACTCGCCATCGGCCAGGGGGCGGTCCAGGTCCAACGGCGCCAGCGGCCCGAAGGGGCCACGCAGGCCTGCACCGAAAGAGCCGATCGCGGGCTTGACGATATAGTCAGGCGCCAGGGCCGGCCCGTCGGTCCAGCTGGCCGTGACGCGCAAGCCATTGGCCAGCGCGTATTCCTTGAAGCGCCGCTTGTCGGTGGACAAGGGCCAGGACTTGACCGGATACGGCATCCAGCCGATGAAGTTGCCATCGCTGGCCAGGTCGCGCTGGTAGATCGTGCGGCCCTCGTGTTCGAGCACGAAGCGCGGGATGAGCACGATATGGCGGTCGTCCAGGCGCAGCGACATCTCGAAGGTTTCGGGCGCGATCTGCATGTCCGCCCCGCGTTCGCCCGCCCACGCCAGGATGGGGCCTAGATGTTTGAGAGGACGGAACAGATAGTGCATCGCGTAGTCACGGAATAGGGAGCGCGGGTAGGGCGGAAAGATCTTCATGCGGCGGTTTTCCGCCTTTCAAGTTATAGATTCTCCCGCCGGCGGGCGTCCTGTTTAGGGC
>NZ_JAGTJY010000215.1:0-6992 GCF_018195695.1 Achromobacter sp. Marseille-Q0513
GAGGGTGATGGGGTGATGGCGTGCGGCTGGCGGTTAGAAAATGCAGAGGCGCGCAGGGAAGTACCACCTGGTGCCGCCTGATATTCTTGGTGATTGAGGGGGAGTTGCGCTTCTGCGGGGATGCGTCCGCGGATAAGGCTGTTCCTGGGATGGATGGCTGCGACAGGCTGGGAGGAGGGATGGCATCGTGGTGAAAAAGCGGAAACGACTTGGGCTTGATGACATGGAAGCCATCGCGAAGAAGGCAACATTCGAAGCCCTGCAGGGCTACCCCAAGCCTCGCGGCAACCTCGAGAACCTGACGCTGGGATCCGAGGTGACCGAGACGGCGGGGATCTTTGAGCTATACATTTCTGGTGAGCGTCCGCAGGATGCGAGGGTAATCAGTCGCGCAATTGTCGATCGGGAGCACGGCGGGGTGCGAGTGGAAGTGTTTCCAGACGAGTTTTCTTTGTCGGTATTGAACAGATAGATCAAAGGGCATGTCCGCCTGATATGTGCTGGCGGTTTTTTTCTTGCAGATTGATCGGTTTCGGGTGTCGATCACAGTACTCCGCAGATGCGGCGCGGTTGGAGTGCGCCGCTCTGCAAGTGTCAGAAAAATCCAGGGTCTGGGTCCCTTGTTTGGAATGGATAGGCGTTGAGGGCAATATGTTATTGAAGAGATTCAATGTCTATGCGTCATATGTGGAATTCGACCCTCATGGTGGTGGCGTGAATGAGGTATCCGCGATATTGCCGGGGGCAACGGTTTCGGGGCAGGCGGATTTTCTGGGTGAGCATTTCGTTGCGTTGTATGCCTGTGATGGCCAGTTTTTCTTGAGGGCTGGCACCGGGGTCGTAAATTTGCACGATGCCCGTCTTCAGCTCGAGCATGAACATCTTGCCGGTGGAGAAACCAGATTTCGTGCGGCAGATTCGAAGGCGAGGTTTGAGATTGTTTATCCTTCGTGGTGGGTGGGTTATCCCGCCGTCTTGTTGATGCATCAGGATACGGATGATGCCGATGAGGACTTTTGTGCTTATGTCGTGGATTTGATTCGCGACCCAGAGGTTGTGCAGCGTTTTCTAGACGAATATTCTGGCTAGCGGTTCGTGAGGATGGTTGTGATGATGTTGGGTGCTGATAGGGCTGGCGTAACGATGTGGCATGTCTATCAGCCTGCGGTAGAGCTGCAAGACGGCCCTGAGCAAATCACGGCCTTGTTGATTAGCCCTTTTCGGACGAACGCGTGGGTCGAATCGTGAATCCATTTGAACAGCTGGCCAAGCGTCTCGGCGGTGCGCCTTGGATTGGCTCAATCAGCGGATACTCGCCGTCCGCCGAAGCATTGGACGGCGTCGCTCGCTGGATGAGAATCCTCTCGGAACTGGCACGTCAAGTTGATGGAAATGAAGTGCCGCATCTTCTAGCCAGCCCTGCACGGCTGCTTGGTTACAGGCCTGGCGACCATGCCGCCAAAGAAATAGACGAGCAGATCGCAAGGGTTTCCGACGCGTATGCGGCAATACTCGTAAGAAACGCAATGGAGTGGGCGGATATGTCGGCTCAGGGGAAGCGCTCTCCGGAGTTTCCGTTGGACCTCTTTGAACCGCTGCTTGCTCTGCTCGAGCGCGGTTGTCAGTTCAAGCTTCGGAAGGGCTACCTGGAGGTGGACGATAATGCCTTTCCTCTTCATGGATGGCCCAACCTGGCAAGCGGGTGATCAGGCGGCGAGGCCAGAACGAGTGCCGCGGATAAGTCCGTCGAGCGTGTGCCGTCAGACAGGATTGGAGGGCGGTGGCTTCGCGTTTTGGTGGTTTTTCGCGATCGCCGGCGTAAGCCTGTGATGGCTTCGGTTGTGAAGGCTACGCACGGGATAGCGAGCAGGAAATACTCTGCTGAGATGGCGCTTGCCTGTGCGCTTGCCAGTGCAACATTTGCTCCAGATGAATATCCGCTGCCCGACTACGTGAATTATGAGAGCGGCCTGGCAGATTTGCGCGAGTTGTGGTCGATTGGATGAGGGACGTAGGGCCGTCCTGGCTATCTATAATTTAGAAGTGGAAAAATTGAGATAAAAGTGGCTGCACTCAGTGCTTGAGATTATTGCTGATTGCATGTTCAGACCGGATTGGAGAAAAACGGATGGGAAGTATCGAAGAGGTAGCCGCTCGGTTACGTAGCAACGGGATGGAACTGGTAGCCGCGCTACAGAGCACCAAGGAAATCAAGCAGCAAGCATTCGAGCGCCTGGATAGCGCGTCCAGGGAGTTGGCGCAGCTGCTCAAGGGGGCCGAACAGTTGCCGCGACAGATCGTGAACGATCTCTATTTGACGGCCAAGATCCTTGAGAACGAAGCTCCATACTCGAAGGACAGCGCGCTTGTCGCTCAGATGGCTTCCGAGCTTTATATGACTTTCGATCTGATCCTCCTTGGGGAGTCCCATGAAGACCGTATCCCAGGCGTGCCACGAATACGATAGGGCTGACTTGATGCCGCCAGAGCCGAAAGCAGTTTTTGATTGATATGAAGGCATATGAATTGCCATCTGTCATTTCCGATGCTGGAAGAGCTACACAAATATCGGAAAGCACTCCAAGACTTACTCCACGGAAAATTCAAGAATTCTTGAGGTGGGTAAGACAGTAAATTTATGTGAGAGTGATGATAATGAGTTCTCAGTTTTTAGTGGATTCAATTGTATTGGGTGGTGATGAGAATTTGATTCGTGGAGGATGTAATCTGGGATCCATCTCCGTGGGGCAAACCTTTTCTCGGGCCACTTCGGACAGTGGCAATGTAAAATTTCTGAATGTCGTGATAGAAAAAATAATCACATATCGCCACGAGGTTGACAAACTTTCTAGAGGTGTGACGGGTGAGCTTCATGCAGTGGGTGATATTTCCTTGCTTGAGCATGGGGATATGCTGGAATCTTAGAGTATTCTTGATGCGCGTTCGGATCGGGAGTCAGAATGTGCTGAGCAGCGTGTACGCGGCGGGATCTGACAGGAAAACAATGAGCCGGAATGTTGAAACGCTAGAGCAGGCAGTCGAAGAGTTTTTTTCGTCATTGAATGACGCTGAAAAAAATGCGCTGCGTCAGCTGTTTCTGACAACCCGAGAAGCGAACTCCAGAAGATGGATGACGGAGGTCGTTGCCATGTTCGGATTGGATCAACCTGATTGCAAATTGTGCGCTGACATTGAGCGGATCTTTCCCGAAGAGAGTGTGTTCAAGGGGAGGGTGTTTGATAACGCGGATGGTCTCTTCGAGGCAGGAATAATCTTGCGTGAGGCAATGAGGCGCTGTTGAAATGACGACGCGCGGGGCCGAGACATCGAGCGCGGCTTGCTAGGTTATGTGCGGGGCCCCATATCCAACGAGCAAGATTGCTCGACTACGGAATGTTCCATACGGTCCCGTTAGGCTCAGGGACGTGAAGGACTCGCTCTACACCCAGCATCGCTGAGGACTCTGACATGGAATTGATGGTTGTGAATGATGTGTTGCTTACCAATGGTGGTCAGACCATTCTAACGGGGCCTCTGCTGTTGACGGGGTTTTCGCTGAAGAGTGAAATTGAGCAAAGCTTCGGAACACACGTGAGTATATTGAGCATCGATGGCGAGAGGTTGCTCGTTCCGGTGAAAGGCACCTGGGTCAGTCAAGCGATGTCTGGTGTTTGGCAGGTTAGTCTCGCAATTGATTGTCCGGGTGAGCTTGATGGTGTGGCTCTGGAAAGCCTGGTCATCAATGATCTATAGTCTCTCGCGAAGATTAACGTTTCGAAAATTAACGTGTCAGGCTGAATTTGATTCGACAGCATTTAGGAAGCCCCGACAGAAAAAATCTGTCGGGGTTTTTGTTATTTACTGATCCGACACACTTCATTTACCACAAGGACCTAGATTGGACTGGAAACGGGAATTGGTAATCGCTCACCTTGTCAAGCAGAAGGTTGCCGAGGTAGACATATATCACCTCTGGGACAATACATTGCCTGAGCTTGCTGCTTCGGAGGATCGATTGATCTCTCTCGAGAAGCGATTGGGTTATGCGCTGGATTCGCAGCACCGGGCTTTTCTGTTGCATGCGAACGGATGGAGGGCTTTCAGCCAGCATATCGATGTGTTCGGTGCTGATGATTTCGAAGGCGGCCCGCTCGCAGCGCGTGCTATTGCGTTGATTGAATCGCTCGAGCCACTGTATCCGCTGTGTGGCCTCGACAAGCAGGATGTGCTGCCGATAGCTGTCTCTTCAGATGACATCGACGTGATGGTGATGGCACGGCCTCATACGGAAACGCCGGGGAAAGTTCTGTGGCTGGCGGGGGGGCTGATTGACGTCTTCCCAGGATTTGATGAATGGTTTCTGGCGATGGTCGACTACATTCGAGAGGATTACCAACGGTTGCTTAAGAGGAATTTTTCTTGAGCGTATCGGGGGGAGCATTCCTGCGATGCTTATGCATGTGCAAGCTCTCGATGGCGTTGGTGTAATAAGGCAACGGAAATTCTTAAGCATGCTCTGCGAGTGACGGCACAGGATATTCAATAATTCTTACGTCGAGTTAAATGAAAATGCATTGGAAGGCAGGTATCTATGGCATCCGAATTTTTAGTTGATTCTGTTTTTATTGAAAATAATGTCCAGATAGTTTTTGGTGTCTGCAATAAGGATGGGGTAAGGGTTGGGCAAGTTTTTCGGGCGGCGACTTCGAATAAGGGAGAAAGAAAGGAAGTGGAATTGCTAGTGGTAAAGATAATTACCTATCGTAGAGAGCTGGATGAGCTGTCAACTGGGTTGACGGGCGATTTGCATGTTGAAGGAGATGTTTCGTTATTAGGGCATGGTGATATGTTGGAAGCTGTGACCTGCTCTGAAAAATTTGTACCAATGGGTTTTTGAGAAAGGCTAAATATGTTGGCAATCGATCCTTCAGGGCAGGGGGGGTAGGTGATGCTGGGCCAATTCATATGATTCGAATGGATTTTATGAATTATTGAGATCTCATTCTTTATATAGGAATATTCGGTCTGATCCGTTGTGGTCGAATTGAAAGAGAGCTTAAATCTTGAATTGTGAAAGGTGTGGTGGCGAGAAATGGAATGTTATTTCAAATCAAGGACCATTGGAAAAGTGGAGGTGTGAACGTTGCGGGCAAGAGTTGGATGTTCACGTTTTTAATCCAAAGCATGATCCTCCGCTTCCACCGAATAGAGAGCCTGTTTATATTGTGAGTGCTTTGTGGCATTCAATTCCAAAAATAGATGATGTGAGGTATTTTCATTCATTGTTTTTTGAATTGAAAAAATTATCTGTTGTGGATCTCATAAGAATGATACGTTTGGGCCAGAGAATAGAGGTCGGGCGTGTTCGGGTATCGGAGTTTGAATCCTTGAAATCAGACTTGGAGATATTGGGTGTTGAGTTGACATTCATTCCGATTTCTTGAGGCTGGACAGGCATATGAGGCAGATCAGCTAGGGTCCGCCGGCTTTGGCAAGAACACGTCGGTCCTTCGGCCTGCCACCGATTTCGATAAGCAAGCAGCATGCGCGCCGAGGTCGCTGCCAGGACCCAGGCGTAAAAAAGCCGCAGCTAGCGCAGCGGCAGGCGGATGTTGTGCCCCGCAGCGCACAGGACCGCATGGATGGCATCGCCGATTGTGCCCTTTAGCCAGTTGCGCCAGGTGTTCATCACGCCGCGCTGCCCGCAGCAGCAAAACGGCACGGTTGAACGCGTGATCTGTACGTTCAAAGAACAATGCGCGCATCGGCATCGCTTCGAGAACATCCAGTACGCCAGCCGCGTTGTAGGCGACTGGATACGCATTTACAATCACCGCGCCCGCACTAGGCGCTCTACATGAAGACCCCGGCTGAGGCGTTTGCATTAGCCGCATGACCTGAGCAGGTTCTGCCGGGTCAATACAAATGTGGTCTACCCTGGATCACCGCTCAGGCTCTTTTCGGGAAAAGGCACGATGAGCATTTCCGACTCCATCTGCCCGGACTGCGGCGGACTCCTGGAAGTCCGACGCCAAGGCGCCAGCCAGGGCATGTTCTGCACACTATGCTCCTGGGCTTTGCTCACCACCCGCTTGCCGGACTTCCTGAACGATGCGACGTCCTACCGAGTGACCGTGATCTCGGGTGACGTCGACAACAGCGCGCATGTACAGGCGGTGGCGAGCCTGACGGGCCTTGCGCTGCCGGAGGCGCGAGCACTGCTGCGAGCGCCCGCGGGGCTGGTGTTCACAGGCTTGGCGTACGAGGTCGCGCCGATGCGGGAGACGCTTGCCGAGGCCGGCCTGGATTTCAGGATCGAGCCGCCATTTCCCTGGTAGGCGCGGCGCCAGGCGCGCTCGCCAGGACGCTGCGGCAGACCCGCCTGCCCAGCCGGGCCGGGATGCCCGGCGGCGCATATTGCCGCCGGCCATGCCCGTTGCTAGTATCCGCGCAGCACGACCCATCGACCATCACAAGGGCATTCCGATGAAGCGTTTTCTCGTCCTGGCATTCGCCGTTTTCGCCCTTGCGCTGGCCGCGATGCGTCCGGCGGCGGCCGAGCAAGGCTGTCCCGACGGATACACCATGGCCGCGTTGGGCACCGCCCAGTGCATTCCCATTCCCGGCCTCTACCAAGTTCCCGGCGGTGCCCAGCAGCCGCAGCAGTCGGCTCCCCCGCCCGTTCGCTGGGAGGAGCGCTGGGGGGCGATCGCCTTCGATCCCGTGTCGGGCAAGACCGGGGTCGCGGGCAGTCGGACCGGCCGGCGGCAGGCGGAAGACGATGCCGTGGCGATCTGCCGGCAGAAGGGCGGCGGCGCCTGCAAGCTGGAAATCTCCTACGCCAATCAATGCGGCGTCATCGTCTGGGGCAATAACTGGGCGGTCGCCAAGTTCGCGGCCACGCTGGAGCAAGCCACGGAGCTGGCGCTCAATCAGTGCAACCGCGACAGCGGCGGCACCTGCGAGGTCTTTTTCTCGGATTGCAGCATGCC
>NZ_JAGTJY010000215.1:7002-9351 GCF_018195695.1 Achromobacter sp. Marseille-Q0513
GCCCGTGCGGGTGCAATAGGGCGGGGCGGCGCTCAGGTTTTGGTCGGCGTCATCTCATCCAATCGCAGCTTGATCAGGTCCAGCAGGGTACGAATACGCGCGCTGGCCGAATGCCGATGGCCGTACACGGCCAGCAGCTGCAAGGGCGCCGGGCGCAATTCCAGCGCCACCTCCACCAGCCGGCCCGCCGCCAGATCCTCCTGGCAGGGACCGGCCGCCAGGATCGCGTATCCGATTCCCTGGCGCGCGCCCGCCAGCGCCAGCGCGCCGCTGTTGACGCGGTAGCGGCTGCGCACCGGCACCTTCACCATGCGTCCGGCGGCGTCCACGAAACGCCAGGGTTGCCCTTGCAGCGCGCTCAAGGTCGTGATGCAGGGCAGCGTCTTGAGCTGCGCCGTGCGCGTGGGCATGCCGCTGCGGGCGATCAGCCCGGGCGCGGCGACGACCAGGCTGGGCAGGCTGGCCAGTTCGCGCGTGACCAGCGTGCTGTCCTCCTGGTCGCCGCGATGGAACACGATGGCCAGGTCCATGTCCTCGCGCAGCGCCTGTTCGCCGGCCATGCGGGTATCGCATTGCAGCTCGACGCCGGGATGGCTGGCGCAGAATTCCGCGATGATCGGGCCCAGCAGCAGCGGGGCTTCCCCGGGCATGCACATGCGCAGCGGCCCGCGCAATGCCTGCTCGCCGGCGCCCAGTTCCTCGGCGGTGGCGGCCAGCGTGTCCAGCAAGGGCTTGGCGCGCTGGTACAGCAGGCGGCCGGCCTCGGTCATGCGCAGGTGGCGGGTGCTGCGTTCCAGCAGGCGCACGCCCAGGCTGCGTTCCAGCGCGGCCACGTGGCGGCTGACGTTGGAGGCCGGCAACTGGAGCTGGCGCGCCGCGCCGGCGAAGCTTTGTTCATCCACCACGGCCGCATAGACGCGCACCGTGTTCAGGTCCAGCTTGCTGGGCATGGATTATCCCGTTTCGGGTCATTGAGAACTGCATTTTCGCACTCTAGTTATCACGGGTGGCGGAATCTAGCATGACTGCTTTGCGCAAGAGCGCGTCTGTACGGGAGATGGCAAGCATGGATATCGCGATTCTGGGCGGCGGCGTGGCGGGGTTGGCCACGGCCCTGGCGCTGGCGCGCCGCGGACACAAACCCAGGGTCTACGAGCGCCGCCCGGCGCCGGCCACGATGGGGGCGGGCGTGACGTTGTGGCCGAACGCCGGCTTCGTGCTGGCGGAGCTGGGAATGCTGGACGAGGTGCTGGAACTGGGCGGCACGCCCGCGACCATGTACCGCTACGACGCCCAGGGGCAGTCGCTGGGTGGCCTGGATATCGGGCCGCTGGATCGTCTGATGGGGTATCCGACCTACGCGATCCTGCGCACGGACCTGCAAGCGGTGCTGCTCCGGCGGGCGCGAGAGGCGGGCGTGCCGGTGGCGTTCGGCCGCGAGGCCACGGCGATCGCCAACGATCCGGATGGCCGGGCGGTGGTGCAGTTCGCCGATGGCGAGCGCGTGAGCCCGGACCTGATAATCGGCGCGGACGGACGCATGTCCTCGGTGGCGCGGGCCCATGTGGCGGGCGGCAACGCGCCGGTCTATCAAGGCTTCGTCAACTGGATCGGCGTGGCCGAAAGCTCGCGCGACCTGGTGGACGGCGCCTCGATCCACGATTACTGGGGGCATGGCGAGCGCGTCGGCATCGTGGCGCTGGGGCGGCGCAAGGTCTATTGGGCGGGCGCGCAGGCGCAGACGCTGGAGCAGGCGCGGGCCTCGGCGGCCGCCGCGCAGGACGGCGAGTGGCGCAAGGTGCGCCGCCTGTTCGAGAGCTGGCCCGATCCCATCGGCGCGGTCATCGATGCCACGCCGCCGCAGGCCCTGCGCCTGATCGCGGTGCATGACCTGGAGCCGCTGGCCCGTTGGCATCGCGGCAATGTGCTGCTGGTGGGCGACGCCGCGCACGCGCCCTTGCCCACGTCGGGGCAGGGCGCCTGCCAGGCGCTGGAGGATGCCTGGCATCTGGCGCGCTGCCTGGAGGATCCGGCCATGGGTCCGGGCGCGGAACTGGAGCAGGCGCTGGAACGGTTCGGCGGATTGCGGCGGGAGAAAACCGAGGCCATCACGCGGCAGGCGCGGTACTTCGCGCGAGAGTTGTTCATCACGGACCCGCAGGCTTGCCGCGAGCGCGACGCACGCGTGCGCGCCAGCGATCCGCTGCAAGGCGTGCATGCATTGGCGCAAGGCTGGGGGCGGGGCCTGCCTTTGCCGGCGCTGGCCGAAGCCGGGGCGGCCACCGTTGCCGGCAGAGGCGCGGGACGGTAGTGGTACTGTCGGCCACGAGATGGCTGGGCGGCCGAGGG
>NZ_JAGTJY010000216.1:0-9296 GCF_018195695.1 Achromobacter sp. Marseille-Q0513
GTCCGGTCCTGCACCACGTCGAAGACGCGCGCAGCCCGCCGCGCGCGTCTTCGCCGTGGTGCAGGACCGGACCATCCGCGTGTCCTGGAAGGTCGAAGTGCTGGCGGGCCTGCAGCGCCTGTTTTCCGGCGCGGCCGGCAAGCGCAGCCTGGATGAACTCGTCGCCATCCATGGCCGCGTGCTCAAGAGCCGCGTGTTCGTGGCCCTGCACATGCACGCCGGCGACGGCAACGTGCACACCAACATCCCGGTCAACTCCGACGACTACGGCATGCTGCGCGAAGCCCATGCGGCCGTCGAGCGCATCATGCAGATCGCGCGCGACCTGGACGGCGTGATCTCCGGCGAGCACGGCATCGGCCTGACCAAGTACGAATTCCTGACCGAGGCCGAGCTGGCCCCGTTCCAGGAATACAAGCGCCGCGTCGACCCCAACGGCCACTTCAATGCCGGCAAGCTCATGCCCGGCGCCGACCTGCGCCACGCCTGGACGCCCAGCTTCAGCCTGATGGGACACGAGTCGCTCATCATGCAGCAGAGCGACATCGGCGCCATCTCCGAATCCATCAAGGACTGCCTGCGCTGCGGCAAGTGCAAGCCGGTCTGTTCGACCCACGTGCCGCGCGCGAACCTGCTGTACTCGCCGCGCAACAAGATCCTGGCGACCTCGCTGCTGGTCGAGGCCTTCCTGTACGAAGAGCAGACCCGTCGCGGCGTCAGCCTGAAGCACTGGGAAGAGTTCGAGGACGTGGCCGACCACTGCACGGTCTGCCACAAGTGCTACACGCCCTGTCCGGTGGATATCGACTTCGGCGACGTGTCCATGAACATGCGCGCGCTGCTGCGTCGCATGGGCCGCAAGTCGTTCAACCCCGGCACGGCCAGCGCCATGTTCTTCCTGAACGCGAAGGATCCGGCCACCATCAACGCCACCCGCAAGGCCATGGTGGGCGTGGGCTACAAGATCCAGCGTGCCGCGCACGACCTGCTGTCGGGCCTGGCGCGCAAGCAGACCGCGCAGCCGCCCGCCACGGTGGGCAAGCCGGCGCTGCGCGAGCAGGTGATCCACTTCGTCAACAAGAAGATGCCGGGCGGCCTGCCCAAGCAGGCCGCGCGCAAGCTGCTGGACATCGAGGACGCCAACTACGTCCCGATCATCCGCGATCCCAAGTCGACCTCTGCCGACACCGAGGCGGTGTTCTACTTCCCCGGCTGCGGCTCCGAGCGCCTGTTCTCGCAGGTGGGCCTGGCGACCCAGGCCATGCTGTGGCACGCCGGCGTGCAGACCGTGCTGCCGCCGGGCTACCTGTGCTGCGGCTATCCCCAGCGCGGCAACGGCATGACCGACAAGGCCGAGCAGATCATCACCGACAACCGGGTGCTGTTCCACCGCGTGGCCAACACGCTGAACTACCTGGACATCAAGACCGTGGTGGTCAGCTGTGGCACCTGCTACGACCAGCTGTCGGGCTATGAGTTCGACAAGATCTTCCCGGGCTGCCGCCTGATCGACATCCACGAGTACCTGCTGGAAAAGGGCATCAAGCTCGACGGCGCCAAGGGCGTGCGCTACATGTACCACGACCCCTGCCACACGCCCATGAAGCTGCAGGATCCGATGAAGACCGTGCGTTCGCTGGTGGGCGATGGCGCCATCAAGAGCGACCGCTGTTGCGGCGAGTCCGGCACGCTGGCCGTGTCGCGGCCCGACGTGTCCACGCAGGTGCGCTTCCGCAAGCAGGAAGAGCTGCTCAAGGGCGCGGAGACGCTGCGCGGCGATGGCTACAACGGCGACGTGAAGGTGTTGACGTCCTGTCCGTCCTGCCTGCAGGGCCTGTCGCGCTACGAGGGCGACACCGGCATGGACGCCGACTACATCGTGGTCGAGATGGCGCGCCACATCCTGGGCGAAGGCTGGATGGAAGACTATGTGCGCCGCGCCAACGCGGGCGGCATCGAGCGCGTGCTGGTGTAGCCGTCACGCGCCCGCCTGCTGGCGGGTATCGCTGTCTTGCAAACGCCCGGCGGTTTCGCCGGGCGTTTTGCTTTGCGCGGCGCAGATCGATACGAGCATGGCGCCCAACCCGGAGCAGGCGCCGCGACAGGCCGTCGCCGGCCTCATGCGGCACATCAATGATCGCCATCGCTACCGGCGCGCCGGGCAGGCGCGGAGGTTCAGCGCACGACGCCGCAGACGATGCGCGCCCCGCCGCCGCCCAGCGGCGCGGGCGTGTCGCTGTAGTTGTCGCCGCCGGCATGGATCATCAGGCTGCGGCCCTTGAAATCGCTGGCCTTTAGGCGTGGCGCAACCACGGCGCCGTGGACGCTGCCATCGGCGGAAACTTCCAGGCGGGGCAGGTCGCCCTGGTGGCCCTTGCCGGCGGCGTGGCCCAGCTGCGGACCCAGGTGATGTCCGTGGCCGGCCGGATCCCAGTGACCACCCGCCGCGCCGGCGGGCGTGGCCTTGCCGTCGACCACGGTCGGGGCGCAGTCGCCGTTCTGGTGCAGGTGGAAGCCGTGCGGACCCGGCGGCAGGCCGCGCAGGTCCGGCGTCAGGCGGGCGCCGGCGGCGCTGTCCTCGATCTTCATGGTGCCGGCCAGCTGGCCGATGCCATCCGGCGTGACGTGCATCATCTGCACGGTGAAACTGTGGGCCGCGGCCGGCAGGGCCAGGGCCAGGGAAAGGAAAACGCGGGCTTTCATGAAGACTCCTGATTGATGCGCATCGCGCGATGGTTGCGGCGATTAGAGCCAGCGCATGAAAGCGCCGGAAGCAAGCTCAAGAGTTCATCAAGGCGTCGGGACGAAAAAAAACGCGGCCCGAAGGCCGCGTCCCGTGTCATGCCGGCGCGCTCATTCGAGCTTGATGCCGGCCTTCTTGATCACGTCCGCCCAGGCGGTGCGTTCCTGGTCGGCATAGGCCTTGAATTCCTGTGCCGACAGCGGCATGGGGATCACGCCCATGTCCATCATCTTCTGCGAAACGGCCGGGGTCTTGAGCGTGGCGTCCAGATCGGCCGACAGCTTCTTGACCACGTTCTCCGGCACGCCGGCCGGCGCCACCAGACCCTGCCAGGCGTAGGCGGTGAAGTTGGCCACGCCCTGCTCGGCCATGGTCGGCGCGTCCGGCAGCACGGCGACGCGCTCGGGCGTGGCCGCGGCCAGCACGCGCAGCTTGCCCGCCTTCACGTTGGGCAGGCCGGCGGCCAGGTCGATGAACATCACGTCCACCTGTCCGCCCAGCAGGTCCTGGATGGCGGGCGCGGCGCCCTTGTAGGGCACGTGCAGCAGCTCGGCGCCGGTGCGCTGCTTGAAGAGCTCCAGCGCCAGATGGTGGGGCGAGCCCGCGCCGGCCGAGGCGGCGGTCAGCTTGCCCGGTTCTTTCTTGGCGGCCGCGATCACGTCGGCCACCGACTTGTACGGCGAGTTCACGTTCACCGCCAGCAGCAGCGGGAACTTGGCGATGCCGCCGATGTAGGTGAACTTGGACGGGTCGTAGGACAGCTTGGCGTACAGCGAGGGGTTGAAGGCCAGCGTGCCCGAATCGGCGGTGCCGATCATGTAGCCGGACGGCTCGGCCTGGGACACGGCGGTCGCGCCGATGATGGTGGCCGCGCCGGGGCGATTCTCGACCACGATGGTCTGGCCCAGCGGCTTTTCCATGCCGCCGGCGACCGTGCGCGCGACCACGTCGGCGCCGCCGCCGGCCGGATAGGGCACGATCCAGCGGATCGGCTGGGTGGGCCAGGATTGGGCGCTGGCAGCCGTGGCGGCCAGGGACAGGGCGGCCAGCGCCAACAGGCGCTTCGCGTGCTTGTGCATGGGGTTGTCTCCTCGTGCGGGATCGATATGGATGCGCGGGCGGGCGCCGCTCGGCGCGGCCGCGCTGTTTTGCGCCGTTATTATGCCTGCGCGTTTCGGCGCATGGTTGCGGTTTTTCAGGCGCTGCGGCGCGGCATCCGGCCGCCCGGGCGCGCGCGATGAGGTCCGGCTATTGCGGCTCGGGATAGCTGCGGGCGCCGAAGATGGCCGTGCCGATGCGCACCTCGGTCGAGCCTTCCTCGATGGCCAGCTCGAAATCGCCGCTCATGCCCATCGACAGCCGGTCCAGCGACATGCCGTCGGGCAGGTCCTGACTCAGCCGATCGCGCAGCTCGCGCAGCGCGCGAAAGCACGCCCGCACCTCGGCGGGATCGGGCGAGTTCACGGCCAGCGTCATCAGGCCGCGCACGCGCAGCGTGGGGAAGTCGGACGCGATGCGGCGCAGGAAGGCCGGCACGTCTTCCGGCGCCATGCCGTATTTGCTGGGTTCGCTGGAGGTCTTGACCTGCACCAGCGCGTCCAGCGTGCGGCCCTCTTGCGCCAGCCGGCGGTGCAGGGCCTCGGCCAGATCCAGGCGGTCCAGCGATTGCACCTCGGCGGCGTCGCGCGCGGCGTCCTTGGCCTTGTTGGTCTGCAGATGGCCGATCAGCACCCATTGCAGGCCCTGCCCCGACAGGGCGGCCGCCTTCTGGCGGATTTCCTGCGTCTTGTTCTCGCCGAACCGGGTCAGGCCCAGCGCCATGGCTTCGCGGACGGCGTCGACGCCGAAGGTTTTGCTGACGGGCAGCAGCGTCACGTCCAGCGGGTCGCGGCCGGCGCGCTGGCAGGCCTGGGCGATGCGTAGCCGGATCTGGGCGAGGCGCCCGGCCATGGTGTCGATGGCGGTCATGCAGGTCTCTGGAATATGCGATGTCCCATAGTTTAGGACTGTGGCGGCGGGTTCCGCTACACGGGGTCGGGATGGCGTTGACCCTGTGCAATTCGCAGGCTTAGAATTTATCGGCATTTCTTTATGTCTCAAGGTTCCAAGCCATCCGGCGCCGCCCCGCGGGCGACACGGTCCTTCCTCCTGCCCATCGTCCCGCCATGTCCAGCGCAGCGCCCGAATACGCCTTTGCCACGCCCTTCCTGAATCCCCCCGCCTCGCCGATCCGCTCGCTCATGCCCTACGCCATGCGTCCGGGCACGATCTCGCTGGCCGGCGGCTATCCGGCGCCCGAGCTGTTCGACGTGGACGGCCTGTCGCTGGCCTCGTCCCAGGTCATGGCGCGCCTGGGCGCCTGCCTGCAGTATTCCAACATCGATGGCCAGGCCAGCCTGCGCCATGAGCTGGCGCGCCTGTCGGCCGCGCGCGGCCTGCGCTGCGACGCGGACACCGAGCTGGCCGTCACCGGCGGCTCGCAACAGGCGCTGGCGCTGCTCACGCGCGTCATGCTGCAGCCGGGCGACCACGCCATCATCGAGACGCCGGCCTTTCCGAATTCGGTGCAGGCGCTGCGCTATACCGGCGCCACCGTGCACACCGTGCCGTCCGGCCCCGAAGGCATCGACGTGGATGCGCTCGATGAACTGGCCGCGCGCGTCAAGCCCAAGATCGTGTGCGTGGTGGCCTCGTTCTCGAACCCCTGCGGCGCGACGCTGACGCGCGCGCGCCGGCTGCGCCTGCTGGAGCTGGCCGTCAAGCACCGCTTCCTGATCGTCGAGGACGATCCCTACAGCGAGCTGCGCTTCGCCGGCGAGGCCGTGCCGCCCATCGCCGCGCTGGCCGAGGGCGAGGCCCGTCACTGGGCCGTCTACCTGGCCAGCATGTCCAAGACCATGGCGCCGGGGCTGCGCATCGGCTGGCTGGTGGCTCCGCCCGCGATCCGCGGCCGCTGCGTCAGCGCCAAGGCGGCCGACGACATGGCCTGCTCGGCCTGGATCCAGGAAGTGGTGGCGCAATACCTGGCCAACGGCCGCTACGAAGAGCATGTGCCGCGCATCCGCGCCGCCTATGGCCTGCGCTGCGACGCGATGGCCGAGGCGCTGTCGCGCGAGCTGGACGGGCGCGTGCGCTTCAGCAAGCCCGAGGGCGGCATGTTCTTCTGGGCCCGCCTGACGGGCGAGATCGACGCCACGCGGCTGTTGCCCTACGCCATCGAACATGAAGTCGTGTACGTGCCGGGCAAGGCCTTCTACGCCGACGCGGCGCAGGCCGACCTGCACGCCATGCGCATGTCCTTCGCCACCATGAACGAGGCACAGATCGCCGAGGGCATGGTGCGGCTGGGCCGCGCGCTGGATGCCTGCGAGGCCAACGCGCCGGTGTCGATTTCGCTGGCGGCCTGATCCTTCGCAAACGCGCGCGGCGCGGCGGACCGCCGCCACGGTTTACTCTTGTTCCCGCCTGTCACGCTTCCTGCGTGGCAGGCATACCTAAATAAGCGGCCGTTATTTGTTGCGGGCGCCTTATGTCGATAAGCTTCGCGGCTTGGCGCGTTTCCGCGCCCGGCATCAACAGGACAGGAATCCAGGTCATGAACATTGCAAAAGGCTTGATCGGCGCGGCGCTCTTGGCGGCCGCGGCACAGGGCGCGCAAGCGGCCACGCTGGACGTGGTGCGCCAGCGCGGCGCCGTGACTTGCGGCACGACCACGGGCTTCGCGGGCTTTTCCGCGCCCGACGCGCAAGGCAAGTGGCAAGGTCTGGACGTGGATCTGTGCCGCGCCGTGGCCGCCGCGGTGTTCGGCGACGCCGACAAGATCAAGGTGGTGCCGCTCAATTCGCAGCAGCGCTTCACGGCCCTGCAATCGGGCGAAGTGGACGTGCTGACGCGCAACACCACGGTCACGCAGCAGCGCGACACCGCGCTGGGCATCATCCACGCCGGCATCAATTTCTATGACGGCCAGGGCTTCCTGGTGCCCAAGTCGCTGGGCGTCAAGAGCGCCAAGGACATCAACGGCGCCACCATCTGCCTGCAGACCGGCACGTCCAACGAGAACACGCTGGCCGACTGGGCGCGCGCCAATCACGTCACCTACAAGCCGGTCGTCATCGAGACCTTCAACGAAGTGGTCAACGCCTTCGCGGCCGGCCGTTGCGACGTGTTCTCCACCGACGCCTCGGGCCTGGCCTCGATCCGCATCTCCAAGCTGCAGAACCCGGACGACTACGTGGTGCTGCCCGAGATCATCTCCAAGGAACCGCTGGGCCCCTTCGTGCGCCAGGGCGACGACGCCTGGCTCAACATCGTGCGCTGGTCGCTGTCCGCCATGATCGAGGCCGAGGAATACGGCATCACTTCCAAGAACGTGGACGACCTGGCCAAGAACAGCGCCAACCCCAACATCAAGCGCATCCTCGGCGTCACCGCCGGCAGCGGCGCCAATCTGGGGCTGGACGAAAAATGGGCCTACCAGATCGTCAAGCAGGTGGGCAATTACGGCGAAAGCTTCGAACGCCACGTCGGCCAGGGCAGCCCGCTGAAAATCCAGCGCGGCCTGAACGCGCAATGGACGCAAGGCGGCCTCATGTACGCACTGCCGATCCGCTAGCCCGCCACGGCAAATCCGCAAGACAAGAAAACGGCCTCATGCAAAACATGAGGCCGTTTTTTCTGACCGCTGATTCGACTTCGCCACAACGAAGCCACCGCAGCTACAGTCGAGCCATCCCCTCCGCATGCCACCAGCGCCCCACCATCGGGGCAGCACGGATCCGGCTCCGCAGGTCCGTAGCTGCGCCCCCCTGGGGGGGAAGCGCGCAGCGCTTCGGGGGGGGAGATCAATACACTCTAGCGATCTTGACGAACGCCGCGCGCAGCTCGCGCGTGCCGCCCTGGAAGATCACCGGCCGGCCGCTGTACGTGAAGATCACCAGCCGCTTGGAAAACAGCATGGGCACGAAGCGCGCCTGGCGCACGTCTTCCCAGGCCACTTCGCGGCGTCGGTACCAGCTCTGGCGCAGGCCGCGCTCGTCGATGGTGGTGATCGAGGTCTGCATGTGCCAGGCCACGAACAGCAGCGCGGCGAAGCACAGGCCGGCCAGCAGGGCGGGCAGCGCTTCGAGCGCGTCCGGCGCGCCGATGGCGGAGGTGACCGCCTGCACGCCCAGCACCGCCAGGATCACCCAGGACAGGATGCGGACCCAGTCGGGCCAGGCCTGGCCCGACAAGGGCAGGGGCCCGATATCGCGCAGCAGCGCGGCGCGTTCCTCGGCGGTCGGCGCGCTTGCGTTCACGCTCATGCGGCGCGCTTGGCCGCGATGGCGTTGCCGGCGCGGCTGGAGCCCTTGCGGTTCAGATGGCCGGCCATCCATTGGCCGATGTCCACCACGGCGTCGAAGTCCACGCCGGTGTCGATGTCCAGGCCGCGCAGCATGTACAGCACGTCCTCGGTGGCCACGTTGCCGGTCGCGCCCTTGGCGTAGGGGCAGCCGCCCAGGCCCGCCACCGAGGTGTGGAAGATCGAGATGCCGGTTTCCAGCGCGGCCAGGATGTTGGCCAGCGCCTGGCCGTAGGTGTCGTGGAAATGGCCGGACACGCGCGCAGGATCCACCACCCGCGTCACCGCTTCCATGACTTCGCGCACGCGTCGCGGCGTGCCCACGCCGATGGTGTCGGCCACGTCGATCTCGTCCACGCCCATGGCCAGGTAGCGGCGCGCCACATCGACCACGGCTTCCGGCGCGACCTCGCCCTGGTAGGGGCAGCCCAGCGCGCAGCTGATGCTGCCGCGCACGCGGATGCCGGCCGCGCGCGCCGCTTCGGCCACGGGCTCGAAGCGGGCGATGGATTCGGCGATCGAACAGTTGATGTTCTTTTGCGAGAAGGCCTCGCTGGCCGCGCCGAAGATCACGATTTCGTCCGCGCGGGCCGCCAGCGCGCCCTCGAAGCCCTTCATGTTGGGCGTCAGCACCGAGTAGATCGTGCCGGGGCGGCGCGCGATGCGCGTCATCACCTCGGCGCCGTCGGCCATCTGCGGCACCCACTTGGGCGAGACGAAGGAAGCCGCCTCGACATTGGGAAAGCCGGCGGCGGCCAGGCGGTCGATCAGCTCCACCTTGACGTCGGTGGGCACGAATTCCTTTTCATTCTGCAGACCGTCGCGGGGCGATACTTCGACGATCTTGACGCGGGAGGGCAAAGCCATGTCTCTTCCTGTATCGGTACGGGCCAGCGCGGCCCGGAACCATATTACCGCGCATGAAACCGGCATGGTCCGGCCCCGCTAAATGCCGCTGATGCCGCGCGGCCAGGCAGTCTCTTGAGGGCTGGCGCGGTGCGGGCATGGCGCGGATTCGCCGCGTCGCGCCGCGTGCGCGGCAGGCCTGGCGGGCGGCGGCGCATGCGCTGCTTCGCGCGGCCTCACTTCAAGCGCTGGTAGCGTCCGTCGTCGAGCCGCGCGACGCGCGACGCCAGTTCCAGCTCGACCAGCTGTGTCTGCAGGTCGGCGATGTCCAGGCCGCTGCGAGCCTGGATGGCGTCCAGGTGC
>NZ_JAGTJY010000217.1:0-9140 GCF_018195695.1 Achromobacter sp. Marseille-Q0513
TGCGGGGCGGTAAAGCCCCACGGGGTTGCAGAGATTCTTCAGCGCCAGCTACCTCAACTGCCGCCGCAACGCCTCGAAGAACAGCTCCGACTGCAAGCGCTCGGATTGCACCTGCGCCGCCACCTTGCCGGCCAGCACGGGATCCACCGGCGCCAGCGGCCGCCCCGTCGATTGCGCGAGCACCTGCGCCTGGCATGCGCGCTCCAGAAAGAACAGATCGTCGTAGGCGTAGTCCAGCCGCTCGCCGCATACGACCACACCATGATTGGCCAGAAACACGATATCCGCGCCCTGCATCGCGCGCGCGATGCGTTCGCCTTCGCTGATATCCAGCGCCAGTCCGTTGTAGTCGCGGTCGATCGCGAGCCTGCCGTGAAAGCGCATGGCGTTCTGCGACAGCGTGGTGTCCAGCGCCCGGTCCGAGGTCAGCGTCAATGCCGTCGCATGAGGCATGTGGGTATGCAGCACACAGGCCTTGCCGGCAATGCGATGGATGGCCGCATGAATGAACATCGCGGTCGGCTCCACGGCATGCCGACCCGCCAGCTTGTTGCCCTGGGCATCGATGAGCACGATGTCCTCGGCCTGGACCTCGTGCCACATCAGCCCGCGCGGATTGAGCAGGAAGAGGTCCGAATCGCCCGGCAAGGCCACGCTGAAATGGTTGCAGACGCCTTCGCCCAGGCCATGTGCCGCGGCCGCTCTCAAGGCCAGCGCCAAGTCGGCGCGCAGCGCGTGGACGGACTCTGACTGAAACAGCGCTTCTGTGAACTTGGAATCGTGGTTCATGACGGCCTTTGCAGATAAGAGGAAAGCGCTGGTCAGACCCAGCCCGCTTGGCGGAACAGGCCGATGACCTGGTCCAGGGTGGATACGGTAGCGTCGGGACGGTAGTCAGGCAAGGGTTGGCGTCCAGTGCCGCGGTCGATCCAGACACAGCGAAAGCCGATGTCGCGCGCGGCGGCATGATCGAGATGGGGGCTGGCGCAGATATGCACGACCTCGTCGGGCGTGACGCCCAGGCTGGCGTGTGCGTGGGCGAAGATCTGGCGCGAGGGTTTGTAGGCACCGGCTTGTTCGGCGGTGATGACGCGGTCGATGTGGCCGCCCATCTGCGCGACGTTGCCGGCGATGATGGCGTCATCGGTATTCGAGATGATGCACAGGCGGAAGCCGGCCCGCTTGAGCGCGGCCAGCGTGCCAGGCACTTCGGGGAAGGGCGGCATGGCCGAGATGCCGCCGATCAGCGTATCGGCGTCCTCCGGGTGATGGGCCATGCCCAGCTCGCGCATCGTCAGGCGCAGTGATTCCCGCGTGATGTCGGCGAAGCGCCGGTGCGGCGGCGTGCGTTCGAGCCGATGTTCATGAGCATCGTAGACGTGCAGGAACTGCGCCGGCGACGGCAGCGGGCCGCTCTGCGCGGAGCGGTCCAGGATGCGGGCGACGGCGGCGTGCAGGCCTTCATCCCATTGGATCAGGGTGCCATAGCAATCGAAGGTCAGCCATTGAGGCCGGGGAAGATGGGTGAGCGGCATGGAGAGTCCTCATGTTTGCGGATACGGCTGCGGGCAGGCGCGAAGCCCCTGGCCAGCGTAGTGCCACGCTTGTGAGTTGTAAAATTAATAAATAGACTGAAGTCAGTTGTTTATTGGATATCAATGCGCCATGCTTGATCTGGAATTACTCAGGACGCTTGTGTGCGTGGTCGATGAAGGCAGCTTCACGCGCGCCGCCAGCCGCGTGCATCGAACCCAGTCCACGGTCAGCCAGCAGGTGCGCAAGCTGGAGCAGACCGTTGGCAAGACCCTGCTGCTGCGCGACCGGACAGGCAGCAACGTGTCCGCCACCGAGGACGGCGAACTGATGCTGGCGTATGCGCGCCGCCTGCTGGCGATCGCGGACGAGGCGCAGCAAGTACTGTCGGCGCCGCGCGCGGCGCGGGTGCTGCGGCTGGGCATCCCGGAGGACTTCGACGTTGCGCGCCTGACCGTGCTGCTGGCGAAGTTCAGCGCCCGTCATCCGGACCTGCGCCTGGAAACCGTCAGCGGCATGAGCGCGGGCTTGCGCGAGCGCCTGGCGGCGGGCGAGCTGGAGCTGGCGTTGATCAAACGCGAACCGGGCGATGGTCCTTGCCTGGCGGCATGGCCCGAGGCCTTGGTATGGGTGGGAGAGCCGCGCGTCGTCCGCGAGGCGGCGTCCGTGCCGCTGGTGCTGTTTCCGCAGGGCTGCATCTATCGCAAGCGGATGATCTACGCGCTGGAAAGCGCCGGGCGCGCCTGGCACGCGGCGTACCACAGCCATAGCCTGGCCGGCGTGCAGGCGGCCGTGGCGGCGGGATTGGGCGTCAGCCTGTTGCCGGCCTACGCGCGCCTGCCGGGCCAGGCAGTGCTGGGCAGGAAGGACGGTTTCGAGGCCGCGCCGGCGACCGAATTGGCCATCGTGGGCGAGCATCGCGGCTTGTCCATGGCGCATCGGGATCTGATTGGCGCTCTGGAGCAGGCTATCGGCGGCCAGGATGCGGCTTGATGCCGCCAGTGACTTGGCGCGGTGTCAGGCCGGGATACCGAGCGGGAAGGGGGGCACGCGTCACGTGTACATACATGCCCACGGTTGCCGTGACGCGCAACGGCGATAGGCGTCCGGCAAATCCCGCGTGACGCCGGACTGACCGATTCAGTCCACGTCGCCGTCGACGTAGAACCACTGACCCTGCTCACGCACGAAGCGGCTGAGCTCATGCATGCGGTGCGCGCGGCCTGCCTGGCGGCTGCGCGCGACGAATTCCACGGTTGCGTGATCGGCGTCTTGCGTCTGCGCGCGCTTGATCGTCAAACCCAGCCATTTGAGATCGGCCGGGTTGGGCTCCAGCGCCGTGGGGCGCGTGTCGGGATGCCAGGTCGCGAGCAGATAGTCCAGTCGATCCAGCACGAAGGCGCTGTAGCGCGAACGCATCAGGGCTTCGGCGTCGGGCGCTTGCAGGAACTGCGGGCCGGCGTGCCAGCGGCCGCAGCATTCGGCATAGCGCTTGCCGCTCTCACAGGGACAGGGTTGCGCGGCGGCGTCGGCTTTGCGAGTCACGTGAGTAAGGGCGCTCAGGCCAGCAGGTCGTTGTATTCGGGGTGGCGCCGCATGTACACCGCCGCGTAGGAGCACAACGGGCGCACGCGCCAGCCCTGCGCGCGCGCCGTCTCCAGCGCATGGCGGGTCAACTCGGCGGCAATGCCGCGCCCGCCGACTTCGGGCGGAACGCCGGTGTGCACGATGGACATGATGCCGTCCTGCAACTGATAGTCGAGCACGCACGGCACGCCGTCCACGATCGCGGTGAAGCGTGAATGCCCTGCGTCGTGCGTAACGGAAATCGGGAGCGTCGTCATGGGCGGGAAATCCTGTGATGTTCGAGAAAGGCGGCGGATCATGCCAGGATACCAGCCCGCCGGCGCGACTCGCGCGGCGGGGCCTGGCTTCTCGGTCCGCCGGCCGCTCAGCGGCGCAGCGTCTTCAGCAGGGCCGTGAGATCCGCGTCGCGCGCTGCTGCCAGCTCGGCGATGCTGCGCCCGCAGGCTTCGGCATTGACGCCTGCGATCAGCCGCTGGCGCAGCTCGGGCGTGACCTCGGGCGCGCCCAGGTCATCCCACCAGGTCTGCACCGGCCCCAGCAGATGGTCCATGAAATGGCCCAATCCGCCCGCGCCGCCGCCCAGGTTGAAGGTCATGTGCGGGCCGAACAGCGCCCAGCGCAGGCCGGGTCCTTGAGAGACGGCGGCATCGATATCCGCCACGCTGGCGACGTTCTCGGCCGCCAGATGGATGGCCTCGCGCCAGACCGCTGCTTGCAGACGGTTGGCGATGTGGCCCGGCACTTCCTTGTTCAGGCGGATCGGGTACTTGCCCAGCTCGCGATAGAAGGCGATGGCGCGTTCGATCGTTTCCTCGGAGGTCTGCTTGCCGCCCACCACTTCGACCAGCGGGATCAGGTGCGGGGGATTGAAGGGATGGCCGATCACGAAGCGCTCGGGCCGCGCGCAGCCGGACTGCAGGCGGCTCATGATCAGGCCGGAAGAGCTGGACGCGACGATGGCATGCGCCGGCAGCGCGGCGTCCATGCGTGCGAACAGCGCGGTCTTGAAGTCTTCGCGTTCCGGCGCGTTTTCCTGCACGAAGTCCGCGTTCTTCAGGGCGGCCTCCAGGTCGGGCTCGAAGCGCAGCGCGTCGGGATTGGCGCTGGCGGCCACGCGACCCAGCTCGGCCAGCACCGGCCAGGCGGCTCGTACCCGTTCGCGGGTCAGCGGCTCGGCGTCGGGGGCCGGGTCGCTGACCACAACTTCCAGGCCGTGCGCCAGGAACAGCGCGGCCCAACTCGCGCCGATGGTGCCGGCGCCGACGATGGCGACACGACGGATGGCGGGATGCGTGGACGGATGCTGCATGGAAAGACTCCTGGTCGGTTGTGTAACGCCTGCATTGTGAAGCAAAGCGGGGACCGTTGCCATGACGCGGCGCAGACGGCAAGATACGTCCGGCCCAACCCATGCCAGGAGAGAAGATGGACAGCATCCAGGACGGACCCCATGCCCGCGCGGCGTCGAACGCAGGCGCCGCCGTGCCCTATTTCTGCCAATGGGAATCCGCCCACCTGGCCGGGGCCATCATCCGGCGCGAACTGGATCTGAAGGACGATCCGGCCTGGGCCGGCTCCGGCGCGGCCGACGTCGACGAGTACGCGCGCTGGGCCAGCCATGTCTGCGGCATGGCCTGCCTGAAGATGGTGCTGGCGGCGCGCACCGGACGCGTCCATCCCACGCTGGCGCTTGCGCGAGGCAGCCTGCCCTATGGCGCCTATACGGTGGACGGCGACGACATCAAGGGCATGATCTATGCACCATTCGTGCGCTATGTGGAAGAGGTACACGGCCTGCGCGCGCGCGTGCATGTGGACCTTGCAACGGCCGCGCTGCCGGCCTTGCTGGACGAGGCGGAGTTCTTCATGGCGTCGGTGCATCCGTCGATCCGCTGGCCCGACCAGCTGCCGCCCAAGAAAGGCGGACACCTGGTGCTGGTGACGCGCGCCAGCGCGGACGAGATCGTGTTCCACAATCCATCAGGCGAGCCGGCGGTCGACGGCCGGCCCGGCACACAGGCGGACGCGCGCGCGGCCCTCGCCGTGTTCGACCGCCATTTCGCCGGGCGCGGCGTGGCCATCCTGCGCGGCTGAGGGCGGTCGCGCGCCGCGTCAGCGATTGCGCGCGCGGCCCAGATAGCGGGCGGCCAGCAGGCCGGCACACAGGTAGCTGGCCGCGATGACGCCATAGGCCAGGGGCAGGCTGTCGTTCCAGTCGGGCGCCAGGTGCAGGATGGTGCCCATCAGCGCCACGCCCACCAGCGTGCCGGACTGGCGATTGGCGTTCAGCGCGGCCGCGCCGCTGTTGGCATGGGCGGTGCCCGATACCTGCATGACCAGGCTGGTCATGGCGGGCACCACAAGGCCCAGGCCCAGGTTGGCGCCGGTCGCCAGCAGCGCGAAGCACCAGTAAGGCATGCCGGGCGACATCGCGACGATGCTGGCCGCGCTCAGTACCGTGGCGATGGACAGGCCGCCCAGCAGCGCGGCCGACACATTCCAGCGCGCCGCGATGCGGCCCGAGGCCAGGTTGCCGATCGAGAATATCGCCAGCATCGGCACCATCTGGATGCCGGTCTGCAACGCGTCCGCGCCGCGCGCCTGCTGCAGGAACAGGCTGATCAGGAACAGCTGGCCGTAGCCGCCCAGATTGACCAGGAACCCCACGCCGTTCGCGGCAACGAAGCGCGGCGTTTCGAACAGCGCGCGCGGCAGGATGGGATCGGCGTGGCGCCGCTCGCGCCGCACCAGCAGGATCGCCGCCGCCAGCGCCAGCGCGATGGCCGTCGCGATGCGGGGAGAGGACCAGCCATAGGCATTGCCTTCGATCAGCGCGTAGCTGGCGGTCGCCAGCGCGGCCATGCCGAGCAGGTGACTGGACGCGTTGAGCGCGCGCGGACGTCGCGGCGCCTGCTGGATGCGGCGGCTGGCCAGCCAAAGACCCGCCAGCCCCAACGGCAGATTGATGAGAAAGATGCCGCGCCAGCCGAACTGATGGATCAGCACGCCACCCAGCAAGGGGCCCGACGCGCCGGCCACGGCCACGATGGCGGACCAGGCGCCCAGCATGCGGTTGCGGGTGCGTTCTTCCGTGTAGGCGGGCGTCAACAGGCTGAGCGAACTGGGCATGAACAGCGCCGCGCCCACGCCCTGCAGCATGCGGGCGGCGATCAGCGCGGGGCCGTCCGGCGCCATGCCGCATAGCAGCGAGGCCAGCGTGAACACGGCCAGTCCCGCCTGGTAGATGGTCTTGGCGCCGTAGCGGTCGGCCAGCGCGCCGGCCGCGAGCAGCAGCGCCGCGAAGGCGAGGGTATAGGCGTCGGCGATCCAGACCAGGTCGGTCAGCGGGACGCCGAACTGCGCGGCGATGCCGGGCAGGGCGACGTTGACCACGGTGACATCGAGCATGGCCATGACGAAGCCGATGGCCAGCGTGGCCAGCGGCATGAGACTGGCGGTCGCGGCGGGCGCGATGGGCACAGGGGCTTGAGTGCAGGCGGTGTTCATGGGGCATTGCGTTTCTTGAGGCCGGGGATGCCACTGTAGGCGCTGCGGGGAATGCAAAAAAGCCGTATAAATGCGTCTCCAGGATGCAAATTTGCATCAATGGCGGAGGCACTGAATCCGGGGAGCGGCATGGATTGGGACAATGCGCGGGTGTTCCTCGCGATCTATCGCAACGGCACGCTGCGCGGCGCGGCCGCGTTGTTGCAGATCGACCAGGCCACCGCGGGCCGACGTCTGGCCGCGCTGGAACGGTCGCTGGACGCGCGCCTGTTCCTGCGCACGCCGGCCGGCTACGTGCCGACCGGCGCCGGGGAGCTGGCTTTCGCGGCCGCCGAGCGCATGGAGCAGGCGGCCGACCAGCTGCAGCGCCAGATGCAGGGGCTGGATCATCGCCTGTCCGGCGTGGTGCGCGTGGCGTCCTCGGAGGCCATCGGCAGCTACTTCGTGATGGAGGCGGTCAAGCGCCTGCATGCGCGGCACCCGGACATCACGATATCGCTGTCGACCTCTATCAAGCTGAGCAACCTGACGCGGCGCGAGGCGGACCTGGCGATCCGCAACGTCCGGCCCGACAGTCCCGACCTGATCCATCGCCACCTGGCGCGCAAGGACACCGGGCTGTACGCCGCGCCGTCCTATCTGCGCCAGCGCGGCGAACCCAGACCAGGCACGGCCTTCGCGGGCCACGCGCTAGTGACCTATCAGCAGTCGGTGTTGCCGGGGTGGTCCGACGTCTTCTGCGGCGAGCCCACCGGCAACGGCCGCGTCGCCATCGAACTGAACTCGGCCATGATGATCATCGATGCCGTGAGGGCCGGGCTGGGAATCGGCGAATTGCCCGTGCACATGGCGGCGCGCCATCCGGAACTGGTCCGCATCTGGCCGCAGCGCGCCGGCTCCTATGACCTGTGGCTGGTGATGCACGGCGACCTGAACCGGACCGCGCGGGTGCGCGCCGTGGCCGATGCCATCGTTGAGGTGTTCGAGGAGGAATAGGCGCATGTCGCGCGCGGGCGCCGCCTATGGCTCCTGCATGGCATCGCTCATGACATGGCTTGTCGCCTCGCCCATGGCACCGCTTGTGGCCGCGCGCAAGCAGCGCTAAGGTTGACGGTCCCGTCTTGTCCGATGATCCCATCTACCAGGAGTCGCGCGTGTCCGAACTTTGGCGTCTGTCCGCCGCTGAGCTTGCCAGCCTGATCCGCAAACGTGAAGTGTCCGCCGTGCAGGCCGCGCAAAGCGCGCTGGCGCGGCTCGATGCCGTCAACCCCCGCATCAACGCCGTGGTCGATCATCGACCCGAGGACGCGCTGGCGCAGGCCGCCGCCGTGGACCAGCGGCTGGCGCGTGGCGAAGACCCCGGCCCGCTGGCCGGCGTGCCGGTCACGGTGAAGGTCAACGTGGACCAGGCCGGCTATGCCACCACCAATGGCGTGACGCTGCAGAAGGACGTGATCGCCAAGGCCAACAATCCGGTCGTTGACAACCTGCTGCGCGCCGGCGCGGTGGTGCTCGGTCGCACCAACACGCCGGCGTTTTCGCTGCGCTGGTTCACCAGCAACCAGCTGCACGGCGATACGCGCAATCCGCGCAATGCCGCGCTCACGCCCGGCGGCTCGTCGGGCGGCGCCGCCGCGGCCGTGGCGGCCGGCGTCGGTCATATCGCGCACGGCACCGACATCGCCGGCTCGATCCGCTATCCGGCCTACGCTTGCGGCGTGCATGGCCTGCGGCCCACGCTGGGCCGCGTGGCGGCCTTCAACGCGGCCTTGCCGGAGCGCTCGCTGGGCGGGCAGATCACCGCCGTGTCCGGTCCCTTGGCGCGCAGCATCGCCGACTTGCGCCTGGGGCTGGCCGCGATGGCCGCGCCTGATCCGCGCGATCCCTGGTGGGCGCCCGCGCCGCTGGAGGGGCCGGCCGCGCCCAAGCGCGTGGCGCTGTGTTTCTATCCCGATGGCCTGGAGACCGAGCCCGCGGTGGTCAAGGCGCTGCAGGACGCGGCCCGGCGCCTGGGCGAGGCTGGCTGGCGCGTCGATACGCTGGACGCGATCCCGCCGTTGAAGGAGGCCGCCGACCTGCAGATCCGCATGTGGCTGGCCGATGGCTACGACGCCATGGTCGAGGCCGCGCGCAAGGAAGGCGACCGGGGCGCCCAGGTCGCGCGGGCCGGGCAGCGCGAACGCGCCGCCGGCATGGACCTGGCCAGGTACTCCGCGCTGCTCACGCGGCGCGCCACGCTGACGCGGCAGTGGGAACTGTTCTTCGCCGAGTACCCGGTGCTGCTCTTGCCGGTGTCGGCCGAGCTGCCCTTCCCGGACCAGCTCGACCTGGCCGGCGACGAAGCCTATGCGCGCGTCTGGCGCGCGCAGATGCCGCAGATCGGCGTGCCGTTCATGGGCTTGCCGGCCCTGTCCGTGGCCATGGGCAGCGTGCCGGGCGCGAAGGGGACGATCCCGGTGGGCGTGCAGCTCATGGCGGGCCGTTACCGCGAGGACCTGTGCCTGGCCGCGGGG
>NZ_JAGTJY010000218.1:0-9112 GCF_018195695.1 Achromobacter sp. Marseille-Q0513
CGCCCGCCCACCGCGTCAAACCGTACCCGGCATTTCCCAAACCGCCATTTTTTATTATTTTGTCGACAAAAAAATCGAACATGGCGATTGCGGCAATTTAATGAAAATGAATATATATGCCGGTGATATTTAGAGAGAATAAAACGGGGTCAACAAAAAAATTCCAAACCTTTCAATAATCCACTTTTCGCCAAATTTAAGACTATATATACTCTGCCCCGCGCGCACTGACAGCACGCAATCTGGTCGGCACTGACGTTGGTCCCTAGCATCTCCATAAAGGAACTCGAATGTTGGAAGACACCACGGCTGTCGCTGCGACAGCGGCCATGCAATTGGGTTTTTTGATTATCAATAAAGCCGATGACCGCGACGCTGAAAACGTCATCTATATCACTTCGGACAGCAGCTATAACCAGGCCACGCTGCAAATCCAGTTAAGTTCGGGTTCCACCACATTGTCGCCGGGCGACATTCCCGACCCGGCCTCGCCCCCGGTTTCCGGCACCACGATTTATGTGGACCTGAGCGCCCTGCAAATGAGCGCCGACACCTGGACCAAGCTGGACTTCAGCGCACCGGACTGGCAATTCCAGAAATTCCCCGGCCAGGGCGTGTTCGGCATGACGCCGCTGCGGCCCATTCCCCTCGCTTCGGGCACCGCCGGCGTGGTCAATGTGGCGATCGACGGCATCACCGTGCCCGCGCCCCTGGCCAGTCCCCAGGTGCAGCTGTACACCGAGTACTACAACGTGCCGGGCGTGGCGGGCTCGTATGGCGCCTTTGCCGTCGCCCTGCAGAACAAGCCCTCGGGCCAGCTGGACCTGTCCACGGTGCTGAGCGTCGCGCTCAGCGCCAACGGCATCGTCAATAGCCCAACCGCCACGCTGACCGCGCGCAACCTCTTCGGCCTGCAGTTCGCCAACCGCCAGCAAACCCAGGTGCTGGCGGGCCCGGACACCGTTTTCACGGTGGGCTTCGTCTATGGCGCGCCCCAGGATCGCTATGGCTTCGGCGCGCTCACCGACGCCGCCAACGGCACCCTGATCCAGGCGACCGCCGGCCAGAACGCGCAGGCCTGGGAGATCACGCAGAACACGCAAGCCCAAAGCCCCTGCTGGACGCTGCAGCCGCCCGATGGCGCGCCCATCGTCGGCCTGGGCCCGCAGTCCATCGTGCAGGTGAACTTCAGCAACGTGGTCACCACCTATCAGCCCGGCGCAACCGCGATGCTGATCGCCTATGCCAATGTGCCCGGCTACCGCGACGGCACCTTCATGCTGATCCTGAACAAGGTCGCGCACGCGCAGATCGGCAGCCTGCAGGTAACGCCCAATCCCGCCGTGTTCTCGAACGGTTCGGCCCAGGTGCAGGTCAGCTGGACCACGAGCGGCGCGCAGAGCCTGACCTTGACCCAGGCCTACGCCATCACGCCCGTGACCGGCAAGACGCAGATCGACGCCACCCTGGACGCGGAATCGACCGCGTTCCTGCTCACGGCAACCGGCGCGGCCGGCACCGTGGAAAACGTCGACCGCCGCACCGTCGACGCCATCGCCCTGCCGGTGGTCAATGCCTTTTCGGCGATGCCGGCCGATATCTATGCGGGCTCGCTGTCGCATGATGCGCGCTTCAACTGGGCGGTGGATTCCAGCGACGGCGTCACCATCACCTCCACCGGCCCGGCGTTCGAAGGCCAGAGCTTTCCGCGCGTCAGCGGCACCACGGTTTCCGTGACGCAGCCGCAGATGGTCAGCCTGGCGCCCACGACGGCGCAGAACCCGTTGAGCCTGACGCGGCGCATCGTGATCAGCGCGTTCGACCCGCAGGCCAGGATCCATGCGCTGAGTTCGCCGCCCACGGTGGTCGCGGCCTCGCCCACCGGCCCCTACCTGCTGGCCGGCGGCGGCACCGTCGCCGGCCTGTCCGTGCTGGACACCATCCAGTATTCCGTCGTCGGCAGCGTGGCCACCAACCGCGTCGCGCAGGCGCTGGTCTTCTCGCCGGATGGCGGCACGGTGGCGGTGTTGAACGCCGACAAGACCGTATCGGTCTTTTCCGCGACGCTCGGCATCGATGGCCTGCCGCAATTCGGCGCGCCGTCGGTCGTGACGCTTCCCGGCGCCGGCCAGGCCATCGCCTACAGTCCGAACGGCCCGCGCCTGTTCATCACGGTGGCCGGCGCCTCCAGCCAGAGCAACGGCCAGTTGGTGTCGCTGCTGGGCGGCGCCAACGGCTTCCAGTTCGAAGCCAGCGTCCCGGTCGGCCTGCAGCCCGCCGGACTGACGCTGGATGCCGCCGGCGCACGCGTGTTCGTGGCCAACCAGGGCGACGACACGCTGTCCATGATCGGCCTGACCAACAGCGGCGCGCCGGGCGGCGTGACCCTGGTGCAGTCGGTGCGCGGCGGCCCCACCGCCCTGGCCGCCGCGCCCGGCGGGCAGCAACTGCTGGTCTCGTGCAAGAGCACGGGCACGGTGGTGGCCATCGATCCCGACCATCCCAATACCGGACAGCGCAAGACGCTGAACGTCGGCTCTGCGCCCGGCGCCATCGGCATCATTCCCAACGGCGCCTACGCTTTCGTCGCCAATGGCGGCGACGGCACGCTGTCGCTGATCGATTGCTGGGGCCTGCCGTCCACTGCCGCGGTGCTGGGCACCGTGGCGGGCGTCGGCGCCGCCCCGGCCGGCCTGGCGGTCTCGCCCGACGGGCAGCAGGTGCTGGTGGCCGCCGCCGGCGGCCTCGGCGTGGTGACGCTGGCCACCTATCAGGCCTCCACGCAGGCGCCGCCCAGCCTGCCCATCCATCCCACCAGCGTCGAGGCCTATGCCAGCGGCACCGCGGTGGCGGCCTGGCACGACGCCTCGCTGCCGGCCACGACGCCCAGCCCCGGCATCCTGGTGTACGGGCTGCAATCCGGACAGACGCGCAGCCTGCTGGCCAACAAGCCCGTGCTGCGTTGCGTCAGCTCGCCCGATCCCCTGGCGCACCTGGCGTTCGCCATCGTCCAGGGCGACCCGACGCTCTACGTCATCGATACGCAGACGCTCGACGTCTCGCCGCTGACCATCTCGGCCGGCGCGGGCGCCGCGCCGGTCGCACTGGCGGTATCCGGCGACGGCAACACCGTCTGGATGGTCTGCGCCGATGCCGCGCATGCCCTGTCGCTGGTGGTATTCCAGGGCGGCGCGGCCGTCAGCGCCATCGGCTGGAAACAGACCCTCCAGGTCGCGCTGTACACCGCCACGTCGGCCCGGCGCATCCTGCTGCGCGCCACGCCCGACGGCGCCTCGCTGTTCCTGGTCAATGTGGACGCCGCCCAGGTCCGCGTGATCCGGGCGCGCGGCGCCAGCTATGTGCTCGACCCCAAGATCATCCAGGGCGACGTCAAGGCCCAGGATCTGGCGGTGTCGCCGGACGGCCGCAGCGTCTGCGTGCTGAACGCCGGCACACAGAACAACACCGTTACCGTCATCGACGCGGCCACGCTGCAATCGCGCATCGCCGCGATCCCGCAGCCCTACGTGAACCTGACCGGCCTGCAATACTCGCCCGACGGCCGCCGGCTGTTCGCCACCGACATCAACGCCGCGGCGCTGCGGGTGCTGGAGCCGGCCTCGCTGCGCATCGTGCAGACGCTGCCGCTGGCCGCCAACCTGGGCCCGGCGCAGGGTGCCAGCGGGCTGTCGGGAGCGCCTGACGGGTCGGCCATCTATACCGCCAACCTGGTCAGCCAGACGCTGGGCGTGATCGAGCAGATCCAGATGGGCGCGACGCCGTCGACGCGCGCGGCCGGCGCCTTCGGTCGAAGCGCCGCCCTGATGTCCAGGCTGGCCGCGCTGGCCCATCTGGAAGGCGGCGTGGGCGATGTCAGCAGCGCGCTGTTCATGCGCCACTCGCTGGGCGAGACGCCGACTTCGCCGGCCACCGGCTGGTCCAGCTCGCCGGACGTGATTCCCTACGGCCTGAACATCGCGCCGGACCTGTCCATCTTCACCACGGACAGCGGCTACGCCACGGACTTCGTGCAGCAGCAGATCGCGCTGAACAATCCCAACTATGTCTACATCCGCGGCCTGAACACCACCAACGCCGCCATCAAGTCGCGCGCCTACTTCTATTACACCAAGGGCAGCATGGCGCTGTGGCCGGCCAACTGGTCCTCGGCCAACGTCACCGTCAATGGCCAGCCGCAGAACTGGCTGGACGTGCCCGCGCCGGTCAAGGGCGGCGACAGCAATGGCGTGGGCGTGGCGCCGCTGCCGCTGATCTGGACGCCGCCCTCGCTGGATCCGGGCTCGGACCACTACTGCGTGATCGCCTGGGTGGACAACAGCGCCAACCCGCAGCCGCCGGATTTCGCGCACTACAGCAAGTTCACCACCTTCGACGACCTGGTGAACTTCATCTCGTCGCATCACAACATGGCCTGGCGCAACACCACGGAAGTGACGGCCATTCCGCCCGACAATTCCTACACCAACGTCATCGCCATGCCCGCCGGCGGCGGCCAGGTGATGCTGTCGGTCACCTTCCCCTATGTGCCGCTGGACGGCTACTTCTCCGTCAACGTACAGGGCACCGGTCCGGACAACTCGGTGTACCAGCCCAAGAGCTCGCTGTCCCAATACCAGGGCGGCTTCACGCCGCGCAACAACCCGCTGGTCTTCACCTCGGAATTCGTCACCAGCATCCAGGTACAGCATTGGCCGGGCGCGACGCCCATGCCGGACAACGCCAAGATCCGCGTGACGATGGGCGTGCAGACCGGCCCGGCGCTGATGCGCGACCTGGAGCGACGCCACGTGCGCATGGGCCGTCCCAGCCCCTTCCGGCGTTGGGGCGGGATACCGGTGTTCATCGTCGGCACCAACACCTACAACCTCAGCTTCGGCGCCCAGAAGACGCCCGCCGCGCGATAAGGACACCCCACCATGCATCTACCAGAATTGCAGGCGCGCGGCGATATCGATCCCACGCGCGCCACGGACAAGCTCACCGGCATCGTCATCCGGCAAAGCCTGGACAAGTCTCCCGGCCCCGGCCTGCCCCAGTCGCCCGACCTGATCGTGACCGGGACGGCCGCCGCCTTCGATGCCGGCCTGTTCTCCGATTCGGACGCCAAGCGCTGGGTGTTCCAGCAACAGCCCACGTTCGGCCAGGCCAACTACCTTTATGTGCGCGGCACCAACTACACCAGCACGGGGCCGCAGACATCGCGCATCTATCTGTATTACGCGCAGAGCGACCAGCTGCTGGACCCGAGCAAGTGGCAGAGCAGCGGCTTCAGCGTCGGCGGCGTCAGCCAGAACTATGTGGGCATCAGCGCGGCCGCCACGTACCAGCTCGTTGCCACCGGCACGCCGGTGCTGTGGACCCCGCCGCAGCCCAGCACGGCGGGCGCCAGCTACGTCCTGATCTCCTGGATCGACAACAGCGCCGCGCCCCGGCCTCCAACGCTACCGGCGACGCCGTTCGCCAATGCCGCCGCGCTGGCGGCCTATCTGCAGGCCAATGCGCAGATCGCGATCGCCGACACGCAGTTCCGGGGCGCGTTCCTGCGGCAGGCCCCCAGCCAGGGATCGAGCCAGGGCGGCGCCGGCGCGCAGACCAGCCCCGACCTCATCGTCGCCGGCGTCAACGCCACGCAGGACGCCAGCGCCTACACCGGCCAACCGTCATACGGCTCGACCACGCTGAACAACCAGGCCGCCGCCGACCGGCGCAACTTCGTCTATGTGCGCGCCATCAACACGCGGCCGGGCGCGGGCCGCTCGCGCGTCTACCTGTACTGGACCAGCACCGCCGCCCCCTCGCCCGCCAACTGGCAGGCCACCAATTTCAGCTACGCGGGGCAAGTGCGCAACTGGGTCGACCTGAGCTACACGCAGGCCGGCCAGATCGCCGTTTCCACCATACCGCTGGTCTGGACGCCACCGGCCCAGCCCAGCGGCCAGTCCTGGATCCTGGCGGCCTACGTCGACAATTCCAGCGCGCCGCAAGCGCCGGACCTGTCGGTATTCAGCTATTTCACGACCAAGGCCGTGACGGGCTTCCTGGCGCAGCAGCCGCAACTCGCCTGGCTGGCCGTCGGCGCCGCCACCGCGCCGGCCATCAGCATGAGCATGGAAGAGGCGATCAACGTGTCGGCGGCGGGCAACTGCTACGTGGGCGTGCAGCTGCGCAACATTCCCACGGACGGCACCGTCAGCCTGTCGATACCCGGCGCGGATGCCGCCTCGACCGTGGTCGCGCCCGCCATGACGGTGCCCGCCAGCGGCGCGGCCGTGGTCTGGCCGGTCACCTACCCGGCTGGCCTGGCCACCAGCGCGGTGCTGACCTACACCCAGGGCGCCACGGCGCCGCCGGCGCAGGCCAGCTTCAGCATCGTGCTGCTGGAGGAACCCGGCATAGGCGCCAAGGTTTCCCCGGTCCGCTGAGCCGGCGCGCCCCCCCGCGCGCGTCCTGCGCCCCGGCGCGGGACGCGCATGCGTTCCCCGCGACGCGTCCCGCGCGCCGCGCCCGTCCCGTTCATGGAAGGTCAGCCTCATGGCCAGCTTGAGAGTGCTTTCGTGGAATCTGCGCACGTTCGGATCGCATGAAACCATACCGTCCGACGATCTGGCCACCATGGCGGACATCATCGTCGGCAGCCAGGCCGACATCATCTGCATCCAGGAATTGATGATCGGCAATGGCATCGCCAGCAAGATCGGCATGCCCATCTCGGACACGTCGAAGGCCGTCGTGCAGAGACTTTGCACCAAGCTGCATGAACTCGACACGAATGCCGGCTGGCAAGCCGAGGTTTCGGGTGCAAACGCCGGCAAGGCGCCAAAGCGCAAAAGTCAACGCGACGCCTACGCGTTTTTCTACAAGGCTTCCCCCGCCAAGTCCAAGCGCGCCCATGCCGAACCGCCGGACGCCATTGTCATGGTGGGAGACCCCGTCATCCTGCGCAAGCCCGGGGAAGACAACTTTCCCGGCCGGCGGCCCGGCATGCTCACCGTCAACGTAAAAGCCGGCACCGACACCGTGCTTGTCAATCTGGTTTCCTATCACGCGCGCACGCCCTGCGACCAGTTTTCCAAGACCAATGGCTCCGGCTACGGCATCAACCAGCTGGCGACCCTGGCGGAAGTCGGCGGCGGACTCTGGTACGGCACGGGACGTCAATGGCTATACAAGGAGAGCAAATATCCGCTGCCCGAAGTCGACACGCTGGTGCTGGGCGACTTCAACTATTCCATGGATATCAAGCAGGCGCCGGACACCTACAAGAGCCTGCTCAGGAACTACCAGACCAACATCAGCACGCCCGAGTTCGTGCAGTACACCACCTATTCGCCGAAAGGCAGCGAGCCATTGCGGCTGGTCAGCGCCTACGACAACATCTTCAGCCTGTGCAAGCACGGCAAGTTCATGCCCTCGCTGACATGGAAGACCTGCGGCGTCATCGACTTCATCCTGGAGCGCGCGAAAACGCTGGGACCGGCCATGTGCTTCTCGCCGCCGGACTCCGATGCCGCCGAGCAGTGGTACGAAGTGCATCGGACGATGTACAAGCGGCAGCATGCCGTCACCGGCATCAGCGACCATCTGCCGGTATGGGCGGAATTCACGATCAAGGGCGCCGGATCCGGCAAGGGCTCCGATCAGGTGCTGCCCACCAGCGGCGCCAACAACAACTGCCTGTTCCATGCCATCCACGGGGTATTGCAAGGCGGCATCTACGTGGACGCCAACGCCCCCGCCAAGCGCAATGCAATGACGACGGAATTGCAGGGCTACAAGACCGAGGAAGAGATGCCGAACACACCGGGCATCCGCGCCGCGATCCTGTCCTCCATGATCAACCAGTTCAGCGGCCAGCCGACGGAATCGCTGATGCTTAACCGCCTGCTGGCCGATGACACCGATCCCTTCAAGACCAAGGGGTTCAAGGCGCTGTACGCCCGCTACGTCGCCAGCATTGCCGGCGGGCGCATGCTGTACGTGCATGAAGCGGAGCTGTACGCGTTGATGAACGATTTCACCGTGGTGCTGCGCTATCCGGTGGGCGGCGCCTATCAGAGCATGACGTTCAACCCCGGCCAGGCCACCACCTACAACATCTTCCACCAGGCGCTGCACTACTCGCGCTGGCAAGCCGCGTAACGGCCGGAGCCGCAGACATGGACGTCAACACCCTGGTAGCGACGCTGCGCGGCGCGCTGGACGCGCGGAACAACCTGCCGTTCAACGCCGCGCTGATCGAATGCCCCGCCCTGGACCCGCTGCTGCGCATCGGCTTTCCCGATGGCACGGTGCCGTTTGGCGCGGCCGTTGTCGCGCCCAGCGCCGACGGCAAGCGCGCCACGGTCAACGGCACGGTGAGCTACGGCACGGCGGCCTGCGTCGCCGCGCTGGCCTTGACGCCGGACGGCGACGGCATCGACCTGCTGCTCACGCTGACTCCGGCCGCGCCCTGGACCCTGGCGCAGCTTTATCCCAATGTGCTGATCCCCGGCTATGCCGGCCTGCGCTTCACCGGCGGCGGCATCGTGCTGTGCTCGACTCCCTACCGCGATGCCGGCCAGGGCATCGACCTGCCGCCGGGCATGAACATGCTGGCCGTTCTGGACATCGCCGCCGGCTATCCCGCCCTGGCGGCCCTGCTGGGCGCCCCGCCGCGCGCCGTGACCGGTCCCGTCAGCGATGGCCAGACGCCGCTGATGACGCTGGCAAGCACGCCGGCGTCCGTCGCGCTGGGACCGATCAGTCTCACGGACCTGGCGCTGACCTACGACTTCGGCAATATCGCGCCCACCGGCCAGCCCGTCATTTCGGTCATCGAGGCCGGCATACGGGCGCAAATCGCGGTCGGGCCGTCCATCAAGGCAACGGCGCAGGCCAGCCTGCCCTCGAACGGCTCGCAAGTCCTGTTCACGGCCGCATTCACCGGCGCCAGTCTCAAGGACTTCGCCGATCTGGCGGCCTACATCGGCCACGTCGATCCACTGAGCTGCCTGCCCGACCCCGTGCGACAGGCGGTTTCCAAGGCCGCCTCCGCCCTGCAGCTCACCGGCCTGTCCTTCACGATGGACACCTCCAGCGCCCAGGTGCTGTC
>NZ_JAGTJY010000219.1:0-9082 GCF_018195695.1 Achromobacter sp. Marseille-Q0513
CGCGTCGGGCCCGCGGCGGCCAGCGCCGCGGGGCCCCGGTGGCGTCCCAGCCCGCCGCGCGCGCCCCAGGCCGCGCCGCCGCTGACCACCGCCACGGCGACGCCGGCGGCCAGCGCGCGCCAGGGCCAGGCGCGCGCCGGGGGCGCCAGCGGCAGGCGCAGCGGCAGCGGCTCGTCCAGCACCGGGTCGAGCAGGGCGCGCAGCGCCTGGCGTTGCGCCTGCCATGCGTCCACGCGGGCGCGGTCCTGCGGATGCGCGGCCAGGAAGGCCTCGACCTCCGTGCGGCGCGCAGCCGCGAGCTGGCCGTCGGCGTAGGCGTGCAGGTCGGCCTCGGCGATGGGGGCGCCGGTGGCGGGGATGGCGTGCAGGCGTTTGTCGTTCATGTCATTTCACGCGATGTAGCCTGGTGGCGGCTTCGCGTCCTTGCAGCAGCGCGCCCAGCCGTTCGCGGGCGCGCGACAGGCGCGACATCACCGTGCCGATCGGCACGTCCAGGACTTGCGCGGTGTCCTGGTAGGACAGCTCCTCGACGCAGACCAGCAGCAGCACCTCGCGCTGTTCGGGCGGCAGCGCCCGCAGGCAGCGGTCCAGGTCGCGCACTTCCAGGCCGTCGGACTGGGTGGCGCGCACCGGCACCTGGGGCAGCTCGTCCACGGGCGTCTGCTCGGCCTGCCGCCGGCTGGCGCGCAGGCCGTCGACGAAATGGTTGTGCATGATGCCGAACATCCATGCGCGCAGCTCGCCGCGCCGTTGCCAGCGCGAGTAGCGGCTCCAGGCGCGCTCCAGCGTGTCCTGGACCAGGTCGTCGGCGCGCTGCGGATCGCCCGCCAGCCCGCGCGCATAGCGCCGCAGGCTGGGAATGCAGGCGAGGATCGCGGCTTCGTCTTCGGCGCGCATGGATCGGAGGGTGCGGCGGGATCAGGGCTTGGCCGCGTGCCACACGTCCTTGAAGTTGTCGCCGGTCTTGTCGCCGGCCTTGGCGTCCTTGGCGTACAGGTAGACCGGCTTGCCCTTGTAGGCCCACTGCTTGCCACCGTCGTCGCGGGTGATGATGGTGAGGTCGCCCGAGGCCTTGGCGTCGGCGGCGGCCATGACGGGCGGCCAGAGCTTGGCGCACTGGTCGTTGCAGGCGCTCTTGCCGCCTGCGTCCTTGTCGAAGGTGTAGAGGGTCATGCCGGCTTCGTTGACCAGGACGCCGTCCTGGGCCTTGACGGGCTGGGCCTGGACGGCGGCCGAGAACAGGGCGGCGCCGGCCAGGGCCAGCAGGGCTGCGGTGGGTTTGCGCATGGTATGCCTCGTGGAAATAGTTGGGTTGGGGACTGCCTGGGATAGACGCTGCCCGCTCCTTGCTTATTCCACGCCCGGAAAAAAAAATCCGGGCCGGCGCGGTTCACGCCGCCGAGCGGGCCGCGAGCGAGGCCAGGGGCGCTCGAGGCGCACGGGGCGCATAGCGCATCTCGATTTCCTGGCCTTGGGTTTCCTGGGCCGTGAAGCCCATCGCCTCGTAGAGCCGGCGCGCGGGGTTGCCGTCCAGCACCGACAGCGTCACCGGCGCGCCCTCGGCGTCGGCCTGTTCCAGCAGGCCGGCCAGCAGGCGACGGCCCAGCCCCTGGCCCTGGAACGCGGGATCGATCTGGATCTGCACCAGGCGCCAGCCGGCGGGATCGCGATACGCCTTGAACAGGCCGGCGGGCCGGCCATGGAACCAGACGATCTGCGCGTCGCTGAAGTGGTGACGGATGCGCGCCAGATGATGCTCGTCGTCTTGGGGGACACCGGCGCGGGCCAGGTGTTCTGTCATGGTCGCCTTGCGCAGCGTCAGCAGGAAAGGCAGATCGTCTTCGGTGGCGGGTTGCAAGGCCAGGGAGATGAGGTTCATGGGGAGGACGGCCGGAGAGAGGGTTTGCGCTTGGCTGATTTTCCAGTCTGGTCAATCAGGTTATATAACTGTTGCGCCGCCGGCGCCAGCGGGCGGCCTCGGCGCGAGATCAGGCCAAGGCTTCGGGTGACCCTGGGCTGTTCCAGCAGGACGCTGGCCAGGGTGGAATGCCCCTTGAGCGGCATGGCCAGGCGGGGCACGGCGGCGACGCCCAATCCGGCTTCCACCAGGCCGAGCAGCGTCATGACGTGGCTGACTTCATAGGCGCTGACCGTGCGCTTGCCGCTCTTGGCCAGCGCGTCGTCGATCAGCAGCCGGTTGCCGCTTTCCTTGGCCACGGTCATGTAGCGCTCTCCCACCAGTTCATCCCAAGTGATGCTGCGGCGGCGCGACAGCGGGTGGTCATTGCGAACGGCAAGCACGAAGTCTTCGCGCAGCACGGCCTTGAAGTCCACGTCGGGTTCCTGGGTGCCGAAGAAGCTGATGCCGAAATCGGCGCGGCCCGATACGACGCTGTTGAGCACCGTGTTGGCTGTTTCGTCAATGATGCGCACGCGGATGCGGGGAAAGCGCAGCGAATACTCTTGAATGATGGCAGGCAGGAAGTAGTACGCCACCGAGGGCACGCAGGCCACGGTGATCAGTCCCTCCCGTTGCGTGGCCAGGTCTCCAATGCTGAGCACCGCACTTTCCAGCTCGTCGATGGCCGTCCGGGCGCGTTCGAGGAAGACTCGTCCGATATTCGTGAGGGTCACGCGGCGCGTGGTGCGCTCCAGCAACTTCGCGCCCAACTGCGCCTCCAGTTTGTCGACGCGTCGGCTCAAGGCCGGCTGCGACAGATGGAGATCCTCGGCGGCCGCGCGGAAGCTGGCGCGTTCCGCCACCGCCACGAAGGCCTGCAGTTCCTGGAGATCGAAATTGATGCGCGCCATGCATTAATCCATCCGTAAATTGCAATTCAAATATTAGCTCGCCCTGCGCAGAATGGCCTGCATGGAAACGATCATCCCTTGCGTCCTGATGCGTGGCGGCACGTCGCGCGGCCCGTTCTTCCTGGCCGATTGGCTGCCCGCCGATCCGGTCGAGCGCGATCGCCTGCTGCTGACCGCGATGGGTTCGCCGCATGCGCTGCAGGTCGATGGCCTGGGCGGCGGCAACAGCCTGACCAGCAAGGTCGCCATCGTGTCGCGTTCGCGCCGTCCCGATTGCGATATCGACTACCTGTTCGCCCAGGTGTCGGTGGACCAGGCCAGCGTGGACCTGCGCCCCAATTGCGGCAACATGCTGTCTGGCGCCGCGCCTTTCGCCATCGATGAAGGGCTGCTCGCGGCCCGCGAAGGCGTTACCGCGGTGCGGGTCCACAACGTCAACACAGGGTCGGTGATCGAGGCCATCGTGCAGACGCCGGGCGGCCGCCTGACCTACGAAGGCGCCGCGCGCATCGACGGTGTGGCCGGCACGGCGGCGCCCGTCCGCCTGAACTTCCTGGATGCCTGGGGCGCGGTGACCGGCGGCCTGTTTCCCTCAGGACAGCGGCAGGAGCGCATCGACGGCCTGCGCGTCACGCTGATAGACGCCGCCATGCCGATGGCGCTGATGCAGGCCGCGGACCTTGGCCTGCGCGGCGACGAGACGCCGGCGGAGCTGGACGCCAATCCGGACTTGATGGCCCGCATCGAGGCGGTGCGTCTGGAGGCGGGCCGGCGTATGAGGCTGGGCGATGTCCGCGACAGCGTGCTGCCCAAGCCCGTGCTGCTGGCGCCGGGCACGCAGCCGATGGCGCTGCGTTCGCGCTATTTCACGCCACGGTCCTGCCATCGCGCGCATGCCGCGACCGGCGCGGTGGGCGTGGCCTGCGCTTTTCTCATACCGGGCACGGTGGCGCATGACTTCGGAGGCCCGGAGCCAGCCGCCGGCAGCCGCGGCGTGCGCATCGAGCATCCGTCCGGCGGGATGGACATCGAGGTGGAACTCGGGGCCGACGGCGTCTCGATACGGCGTGCCGGCCTGGTGCGCACCGCGCGAAAAATCATGAAGGGGGTGCTCTACCTGCCCAACTCCATTCCCCGTGCCGCCCCATAGAGGCCGGCAGTCAAAAGCCAGGAGACATGCCATGCGTTCCCATTCCTTTGCCGCGGCCTGCGTCGCCGTCCTGCTGTTTATTTGCGCCACGCCGGCGCCCGCCGCCTATCCCGAGCGGACGCTCACCATGATCGTGCCCACGGCCGCCGGCGGCGGCAACGATGTGCTCGCCCGCATCATCGGGCAGAAGATGGGCGAGCTGCTTGGGCAGACCGTCGTGGTGATGAACAAGCCGGGCGCGCAGGGCGCCATCGCCGCGGACTATGTGGCGAGACAGGAGCCCGATGGTTACACGCTGATGCTGGGCTACATCGGCACGCATGGCATCAACCCGGCCATGCAAAGGCTGAACTACGATCCGGTGCGTGACTTCACGCCGATAGGCCTGGTGGCGGACTCGCCCACGCTGCTGGTGGTGAATGCCGGCCTGGGCGTGGATGATGTCGCCGCGCTGGTGCGCTACGGCAAGAAGCATCCCGACGGCTTGAGCTACGCGTCGGCGGGTCCGGGCACGGCGCCGTCGGTCGCGGGCCTGCTGTTCAACCGCGCCGCCGGCGTGAACATGCTGGATGTGCCGTACAAGGGCTCGGCGCCGGCGTTGAACGACACGCTGGCCGGCGTTACGCAGGTCATGTTTCCCAGCCTTTTCAGCGCATATCCCCAGCTCCAGTCGGGCAAGATCCGCGCCCTGGCGGTAGCCGGTCCGACAAGGCTGGGTTCGCTGCCGAACCTGCCCACGCTGGCCGAGGCGGGCGTGCCGGGCGTCGAGGTGCCGCAATGGTATGCGGTGTTCGCGCCGGCGGGATTGGACGCGGTGGTGGTGAGCAAGCTGAACACGGCATTGAATCAGGCGCTCGCGGATGCCGGCGTGGCCGCCAAGATCGCGGAGCAGGGCGCCGAGGTCCGGCGCAGTTCGTCCGAGGAGCTGGCGCGATTCGTTGAAAGCGAGGCCGTGCGCTGGAAACGCCTGGTCGACAGCGAGCGTCTGATGGCGGGCGGGATGTGATCGATCAGGCCCGGATGGCCCTGTCCGGCGCGCGCAGCAGGCCCGACGGGCCGGGGCCGAAGCGCCGTAGGTTGGGAAAGGCCAGCGCCAGCTCGTCGCGGCCGGCGCCGAACCAGGCGCCCAGCTCGGCGCCCAGCTGTTCCACCGCCATGTCCGGCAGCAGGCGGCCGTTGTCGACGAAGCCGGGTCCGTCCAGCGCGATGTCGGGATGCGTGCCGTAGCAGCGTCCGCCCTGCACCGCGCCGCCGAGCACCAGCTGATGTCCGCCCCAGCCGTGGTCCGAGCCGTTGCCGTTCGAACCTAGGGTGCGGCCGAATTCGGAAGCGGTGAAGGTGGTGACCTGGTCGGCCATGCCGATCCTGTCCAGTTCCGCCTGGAAGGCCGCCAGCGCCTGGCCCAGCTCGCGCAGCAGGGCGGGATGGTCGTCGCGCAGGCCGGTGTGGTTGTCATAGCCGTTCTGGGACACGAAGAACACCTGGCGGCGCGCGCCCAGCGCCTGGCGCGCGGCGACGATGCGGGCCACGATGCGCAGCTGCCCCGCCAGCGGCGTGTCGATGCCGGCGAAACCGGGTGGCGGCGGCACGGCGGCCAGCGCGGCGCGCAGGCGCGCGTCCGAGGCGATCGAGCGCACGGCGATGGCTGCCAGCTTGCTTTCCATGAGGTGCGGGCGCGGCGCGGTGATGAGGTCGCGCAGCAGCGCCCTGCAGGCTTCGGAGCCATACAGCCCGTCGCGCAGCTGGGCGATGGCGGTCGATCCCTGCGGGCCGACGCGATAGCCGGAGGAATGGCGGCCGGCCAGCAGCACCGCGTTGCCGCCGGCGGTGACGCCCGCCATGCCCGATGTGGCCGAGCCGGCCAGCAGCAGGTCGGTCAGGCGTCCGGCCCAGCCGGACGACGCGCCTTCCGGCGCCAGCGCCTGCCAGTACGACTGCTGGTCGTTGTGCGAGAACAGCTTGGGCGGCAGCGCGGCTTTCCCGGCGATATAGTCGGCCTTGCTGGTGGGCGCGGCCAGCGGGCCGACGTTCAGCGCCACCGCCATGCGCCCGCGCGCGTACAGGGGCGCCAGCGGCGCCAGCGACGGGGCCAGCGCGAAGCGCATCCCGTTCGCTTCCGGCCCGCCGCCCAGGACGGTGGCATGCAGCGCCTCGCGCGGCAGCGCGATGTCGGCGCGCGCGGCGGCGTAGGCGCGGTGCGAGGCCTCGTCATACGGCACGATGGTGTTGTAGGGGTCGTTGCCGCCGTACAGGAACACGCAGACCAGCGCCTTGTACGAGCCGACGGGCGCTTCCTGCGCCGCGGCCGCGCCCAGCGCCGCCAGGTTGGCGGCCAGTGGCGCCGCGGCGCCCGCCGCCCCGAGCGCGCAGGCGCGCAGCAGGAAGGCGCGCCGGCCGGCATCGGCATGTCGTGTAGAGCTCATTTCTGCACCAGGTATTCGGGCGAGGCCGCCACCAGCACGATGGCGGCGCGCACGCGGTCGCGCGGCCGCTCGGGCGGAATGTCGCGCAGCGCGGTCGCGATCCGTCGCGCCGTCGCCTCGCTGAAGGCGTCGCCCGCCAGCAGCAGCGCGACATGGGCGACCAGCGCATCGGGATCGCCGGCCAGCGCCAGCTCGGCGGCGTAGTCGGTCTGCAGGTCTTCCCAGCCCCGGTCGGCGTAGATGGCCAGGAAGTTCAGGTAGCCGGCGATGCTGGTTTCGTCAGTGATCTGCAATTCCGGCGCGGCCAGGCCCTGGCGCGCCAGCTCGGTGGCGGCGGGCGTGTAGCGCGGCCGGAAGAAGTTGAACACGCTGGGCGCGCGCATCGGGCTTTGCGCCAGCCGGATGGTGTTGTCGCTGGTGTCCGGCATGGCCCAGGCGCCGCTGATCGAGCGCGCGCCGAAGGCCCGCGCCCAGCCGGAGAAGCGCAGGATGGGTTCGCGCACCTTGCCCCAATGGGGCGAGGCCAGGTCGGGAAAGCGCGCTTCCGGGTCGAGCAGCACGGCGCGCACCACGGCCTTCAGGTTGCCGCGCGCGCCCAGGCCGTCGTCGGCGAAGACCGCCGCCACGCGCGCCACATAGGCCGGGCTGGGGTTGCTGGCGACCAGCCGCTGGATCAGCTGCGCGCCGATGAAGGGGCCGACATTGGGATGGGCCGAGATCGCGTCCATGGCCAGCGCCAGCGATTGCGGGCCGCCCGTGCCGGCGGGAATGACGGTGCCCAGGAAGCGCTTTTCCGCCATCGAATGCAGCGCCGGATCGAGCTTCATCGGCCGGCGGTGGAATTCCACATCGGTTTCGGCGCCGTCCAGGTCCCAGCCGGTGAAGACCCGGGCCAGGCCCTGGACGTCGGCGTTCGTATAGGTTTCCACCGGCGCGCCGCCGTCCAGGCGGGGCGTGCCGTCGGGGCGCAGTTGCAGCAGGCCGATGCTGAACAGCTGCATGATCTCGCGCGCGTAGTTCTCGTCGGGATGGCGGCCGGTGCGCGGATCTTCCTTGCGGCTGCCGCGATAGGTCAGCATGCAGCCCATGGACAGGTTCCGGCTCACGGCGGCGAGCAGGCTGCGATAGTCGCCCAGCGCGTGTTCGGCCAGCAGGTCCATGAAGCCGGCCGCGCCGAACAGCGGCCAGGACGCGGTGATGGACGCCACGTTCACCACGAAGATCTCGGACAGCGCGAAGGCGACGCGGGTGCGCACCTGGTCGGGGGCACTGATGAACTTGCGCCACAGCGTGGCGTCCAGCGGCGCGTTGATGCCGTTGCCCTTGTATTCCTCGGTGTTCCTGCCCTGTTGCAGCAGCCAGTCGAAATGCGTCTGCGACGGCGGCATGGCCAGCTGCGCGTCCAGCCAGACGGCATAGCCGTCGCGCATGACGGCTGCGATGTCCGCCGGGGTGGCGCCGAAGCTGGCCTGGGCCAGGAAGCGCGAGGCCTGGCCGGCGCTGGGCGGGGGATAGTCGGCCGGCGCGGTGGCGGGCGCCATGGACGGCGTTGCGGGCATGGCGGGGCGCCTTCGTCGGGAAGCGGAACCCTAAGGTAACGACGGGCGCGCCGGCGCTTCAATACCGCCAGACGGATGAGCGCCATCCAAAGGATGAGCAGTCCCGCGCGCCGCGCTGGGCGGAGGCGCGGGGACGGCCATCCGGATTAGACCGAACGGGTGATGCCGCCGTCGATGCGGATGTTCTGGCCGGTGATGTAGGACGAGGCGTCCGAGGCCAGGAAGGCGATCAGGTCGGCCACTTCCTGGGCCGTGCCGTAGCGGCCCATGGGAATGCGGGAGCGGCGCTCTTCCTTTTCGGGCAGGCTGTCGATGAAGCCGGGCAGCACGTTGTTCATGCGCACGTTGTGCGCCGCGTACTCGTCCGAGAACACCTTGGTGAAGGCGGCCAGGCCGGCGCGGAACACGCCCGAGGTCGGGAACAGCGCCTCGGGCTCGAAGGTGGCGTAGGTGGAGATGTTGACGATGGCGCCGGACCGCTGCGCCTGCATGATCGGGGCCACCAGGCGCGTGATGCGCACGACGTTGAGCAGGTAGAACTCCATGCCCAGCTGCCAGTCGGCGTCGCTGATTTCCAGCAGCGGACCCTTGGGGCCGTGGCCGGCGCTGTTGACCACCGCGTCGATGCGGCCCCACTTGGCCATCACCGTATCGACCAGGCGCGCCAGGTCCTCGGGCGAGCGGTTCGAGCCGGTCACGCCCAGTCCGCCCAGTTCGCCGGCCAGGGCCTCGCCCTTGCCCGAGGAGGACAGGATGGCGACGCGAAAGCCGTCGGCCGCCAGCTTGCGCGCCGCGGCCGCGCCCATGCCGCTGCCGCCGGCGGTGACGATCGCTACTTTTTCCTTGCTCATGTTCGCTCCTGCGTGTGGGGCCGTGCCCGGGATCATGGGAGCGGCCATTGTAGGGGCAGGCGCCGGACGGCAAAACGCCCCGCGCTTCCGGCCGGGGGCCGGGAGGACGGGGCGCCGAGAGACGCGGGCGGGTCAGTCGACCAGCTTGAGCGTGCCCTTCATCATGGCGGAGGGGCCGGGGGAGGGGCAGAAGTAGGTGTAGTCCTGGCCGGCCGCGAGCTTGCTCACGTCGAAGGGCACGGAATACGATTCGCCGCCGCCGATCACCTTGGGGTGGGCGATGACGCG
>NZ_JAGTJY010000021.1:0-54988 GCF_018195695.1 Achromobacter sp. Marseille-Q0513
GGGCATGGCGACGCCGGGCCGGGGCGCGGGCGGCGCTTCCTCCCGGCGGCCGCAGCCCGCCAGGGCCAGCGCCACGACCAGCGCGGCCGGCAGCGCGCGGCGCAGGCGCCGGGCGTGGGCGGACAGGGGAGAAGAAGCCGCCGCCAGGGCGGGACCGCGCGCCGGGGGCGCGTCAGAGCCAGGGAAAGTCACGGGATACCTCGCGGCGTGCTTGGGCTAGCACCGGGTTGAATAAATACGGGATGGATTCTAATTCGTTAATGAATCCAAATTCAATCCTGTATTTGAAATTTAGGCCAAATGCTAAAATCCCTACATGTCCAAAGTCCGTCTAACCCGAGAGCAGAGCCGCGATCAGACGCGCCAGCGCCTGCTCGACGCCGCCCAGTCCATATTCATTACCAAGGGCTTCGTGGCCGCCAGCGTGGAAGACATCGCCGAACAGGCCGGCTATACCCGCGGCGCCTTCTATTCCAATTTCGCCAGCAAATCCGAACTGTTGCTGCAACTGCTCAGGCGCGACCATGAGCACGTCATGGCCGAGATGCGCGGCATCTTCGAGCAGGAAGGCGCCTCGCGCGCGCAGATGGAAGAAAGCGTGCTGCGCCACTACAGCACCCACTACCGCGAGAACGACTGTTTCCTGTTGTGGATGGAAGCCAAGCTGCAGGCGGCGCGCGATCCGCAGTTCCGCGTCGGCTTCAACGCCTGTCTGCGCGAGCTGCGTGAAGTCGTCGCCGAATACGTGCGGCAGTTCTCCGAGCATGTGGGCACGCCGCTACCCATGGCGCCGGAAAAACTGGCGGTGGGCCTCCTGGCCCTGTCCGACGGCATGCAGTTCAGCTACGCTTTTGATCCGCAGACGATCACCGACGAAGTCACCGAGGCCGTGCTGGCGGCGTTCTTCCGCCGCATCGTCTTTGGCGACCCCACGCCGGAATAGGCACGCCGCCCGCCGGTCCGCCGGCAGGCGCGCGACGCAGGCGGCGCGCAGGCTGGACTGAGGGGGCCAGCGCCACATCGCATTTCCCATCCCTCGGGCGAAAGGAGCGCTGCATGACTTCAGAAACCCGACCGTCCACCATCAACCGGCCCGTCTTCTACACGGCGGCGGTGTTCATCCTGCTGCTGGTCGGCTTCGCCATCGCCGTGCCCAAGACCGCCCAGGCGCTGTTCGAGTCGATACAGGGCTGGATCCTGGGCAACGCCAGCTGGTTCTACATCCTGGTGGTGGCCATCATCCTGCTGTCCGTCGCCTTCCTGGCGCTGAGCCGGTACGGCGACATCAAGCTGGGGCCCGATCACAGCGAACCGGACTACCGCAACTTCACCTGGTTCGCCATGCTGTTCTCGGCCGGCATGGGCATCGGCCTGATGTTCTTCGGCGTGGCCGAGCCCGTCATGCACTTCATGGCCCCGCCGGTGGGCGAGGGCGGCACCGCCACCGCGGCGCGCGAGGCCATGAAGATCACCTTCTTCCACTGGGGCCTGCATGCCTGGGCGATCTACGCGGTGGTGGCGCTGACGCTGGCGTTCTTCTGCTATCGCCACGGCCTGCCGCTGACGCTGCGCTCGGCGCTGTATCCGCTGATCGGCAACCGCATCCACGGCCCCATCGGCCATGCCGTCGACATCTTCGCCATCATCGGCACGGTGCTGGGCGTGGCGACCTCGCTGGGCCTGGGGGTGGCGCAGATCAACAGCGGCCTGAACCATCTGTTCGGCGTGCCGGTGGGCGTGACCACGCAGATCATCCTCATCATCGTCACTTGCGGGCTGGCGACGCTGTCGGTGGCCAGCGGGCTGGACAAGGGCATTCGCATCCTGTCCGAGGCCAACCTGGTGCTGGCGGCGGTGCTGCTGCTGTTCGTGCTGGTGGCCGGCCCCACCGTGTTCCTGTTCCAGACCTTCGTGCAGAACACCGGCGCCTATCTGTCGGACATCGTCAACAAGACCTTCAACCTCTACGCCTACGAGCCGACTGACTGGATCGGCGGCTGGACGCTGTTCTACTGGGGCTGGTGGATCGCGTGGTCGCCTTTCGTGGGCCTGTTCATCGCCCGCATCTCGCGCGGCCGCACCATTCGCGAATTCGTCAGCGGCGTGCTGCTGGTGCCGGCCGGCTTCACGCTGTTCTGGATGACGGTGTTCGGCGACACGGCCATACACTTCATCCTGGTCGACGGCATCAAGGGCTTCGCCGAGACGGTGCAGGGAGACAGTTCGCTGGCGCTGTTCGCCTTCCTGGAGCAGCTGCCCTGGAGCGGCCTTGTGTCCATCATCGCCATCGCCATGGTGGCGGTGTTCTTCGTCACCTCGGCCGACTCGGGCGCGCTGGTGGTGGACCTGCTGGCCTCGGGCGGCGCCGAGCGCACGCCCATGCTGCAGCGGATCTTCTGGTCGCTGCTGATGGGCGCGGTGGCCATCGCGCTGCTGCTGGCCGACGGGCTGACCGCCCTGCAGACCGCCACCATCGCCAGCGCGCTGCCGTTCTCGGTGATCCTGCTGCTGTCGCTGTGGGGGCTGTTCAAGGCATTGAAGCTGGACGCCACCAAGCGCGGCATCCGCTACCAGTCGCTGACGCTGTCGCGCCCGGCGCGAGGCGGCCAGTCCTGGGAGCGCCGCCTGCGCAACATGGTCATGATGCCGCGCCGCGCCCACGTGCTGCGCTTCATCGCCGACGTGGCGCGCCCGGCCTTCGAGGACGTGGCCGACGAGCTGCGCAAGCAGGGCTACGAGGTGCAGGTCAAGGACGGCGAGGACGACGGCGGCGTCGCGCTGGAGGTCTCGCACGGCGAACACCTGGACTTTTCCTACGCGGTGAAGCCGGAAGCCTTCGTGCGCCCCAGCCTCACGCCCGACGAGGCGGCCGACGAGGAAGAGCGCAAGTACTTCCGCGCCGAGGTGCATCTGCGCGAGGGCGGGCAGGACTACGACATCATGGGCTGGAGCCGCGACGCGGTCATCGGCGACATCCTCGACCAGTACGAGCGGCACCGCCACTATCTGCACATGGTGCGCTGAGCGCACAGGATGTGTTCAGGCCCCGGACGCCGGCGGTTCCGCGAGGAATCGCCGGCGTTTTCACATGGGGCGGTCGCGCGTGACCCCCTTCAGGGTTGCTTCAGCGCGCGCAGCACGCCGGCCAGCTTCCGGATGGCGACTTCCTGTTCGTTCGGCGCATGGGCGGCGAATCCCATCAGGAACCCGGCCTTGTGCCGCGCCGAGGCGTGCAGGCCCGTGAGGCCCAGCAGGTCTATCCCTTCCCGCCGCGCCGCGTCCAGCGCCTGGCGCTCGGACAGGCCCGGCGCCAGCACGCAGGGCATCTGCATGCCTCCGGCCGGCACGCGCGCCTGCAGCCAATGCGACAGGTGCCGATCCACCAGCCGCGCCAGCACGTCGCGCCGTTCGGCGTAGACGGCGCGCATGGTGCGCACGTGCGCGCCAAAATGCCCGCCGTCGATGAAGCGCGCCAGCGTCAGCTGCGGGATCGGCGCGCTGTGGCCGTCCAGCAGCGTGCGCGCCGCCGTCATGGGCGCGACCAGCGGCGCCGGCAGCACCATGTAGCCGATGCGCAGGCCGGGAAACAGCGACTTGGTGAAGGTGCCGATGTAGATGGTCCGTTCCTGCGGATCCAGTCCTTGCACGCAGGCGGTGGGCTTGCCGGCGTAGTGGAATTCGCTGTCGTAGTCGTCCTCGATGATCCAGGCCTGGCGCCGCCGCGCCCAGTCGATCACGGCCAGCCGGCGGTCCAGCGCCAGCGTGGCGCCGGTGGGGAACTGGTGCGAGGGCGTCAGGTACACGGCCCGCGCCGACAGCGCCGGATCGTCCAGCCGTTCCACCCGCATGCCGTCCGCGTCCAGCGGCACGGGCACGCATTCCAGCCCGGCGGCGGCGAAGGCCTTGCGCGCCCCGTGATAGACCGGGTCCTCGATGCAGATCTGTTCGCCGGCGTCCAGCAGCACCGTGGCGCACAGCGTCAAGGCCTGCTGCGAGCTGGTCAGCACCAGCACCCGCTCGGGCGTGGCGCGCGCGCCGCGTTCCAGGTTGACGTAGTCGGCGATGGCCCGGCGCAGCGGCTCCATGCCTTGCGGCGGGCTGTGCAGCAGCGCCTGCGCGCCGTATTCCTTGAGCACCTGCCGCGTCAGCCGTTCCCAGGTCGGCAGCGGAAAGCTGCGCGTTTCCGGCACGCCGGGCGCGAAGGCGCGCGGGGCCAGGAATTCGCGCACGCCGCCGTCCTGGAACATGGCGCTGCCGCGCTGGCTCAGGCGCAGCGCCGCCTTCTGCGGGCTGGCGCGCCGGGCCGCGCCGCGTCCGGGCGCGTACTGCGCCCGCTCGGACACGAAGCTGCCGCTGCCCACGCGCCGCAGGATGAAGCCTTCCACATGCAGCTGGCCGTAGGCGGCCTCCACCGTGTCGCGCGACACGCCCAGCGACCGGGCCAGCGCGCGCGAGGCGGGCAGGGGGCGGCCGGCCTCCAGCGCGCCGTCCAGGATCAGCTGGCGCACGGCCCGGTGGATGCGCGCGTGTAGCGGCAGGGCGCCGTGGGCGGGGTCGCCGACCCAGGCTTTGACGGATTCGAGTTGCGCGTGCTTGAACACAATTGGTCTGGATCTATGTAAAAAAGTGGTGGGGAACAGCCGGCCATTCCAGGACTATAAATCCGGATATCGATTCATGCCGGCTGCGCCGTCTCCAGGAACCCCATACAGGCCATGTCTTCCGTCCGTCCGCATTCCCCCGCTCGCTGGAGCGATCTCGCCCACCCCGTCGTCGCCGGGCTGATCTCGGTCATCGTCAACTATGGCGGCACCTTCATCCTGGTGTTCCAGGCCGCCAAGGCTGCCGGCCTGAGCCCCGAGCTGACGGCCTCCTGGGTCTGGTCTGTCTCGATCGGCGTGGGCGTGACCGGGCTGATCCTGAGCTGGGCCGCGCGCGAGCCCATCATCACCGCCTGGTCGACCCCGGCCGCCGCCTTTCTGGTGACGGCGCTGGCCACCACGCCCTACGCCGAGGCGGTGGGTGCCTACCTGGCGTCGGCGGCGGCCTTTGTGCTGCTGGGCCTGTCGGGCTGGTTCGAGCGTGTGATCCGGCTGATCCCGCCGGGCGTGGCGGCCGGGCTGCTGGCCGGCATCCTGCTGCAGTTCGGCATCCAGGCCTTTGGCGGCATGAGCGTGGATCCGGCGCTGGCCGGCCTGTTGATCGCGGCCTACGTGATCCTCAAGCGCGTCACCGCGCGCTATGCCGTGGTCGGCATCCTGGCGCTGGGCCTGGCCTTCCTGCTGCTGCAGCAGCGCGTCGACCTGAGCGGGCTGGAGCTGCGCCTGGCGGCGCCGGTGTTCACGCGGCCCGAGTTCTCGCTCAACGCCCTGCTGAGCGTGGCGCTGCCCTTGTTCCTGATCACGCTGACCGGCCAGTACATGCCCGGCATGCTGGTGCTGCGCAATGACGGCTTCAAGACCAGCGCCAATCCCATCGTGACCATCACCGGGCTGGGCTCGCTGCTGATGGCGCCGTTCGGTTCGCATGCCTTCAACATCGCCGCCATCACCGCCGCGATCTGCACCGGCCGCGAGTCGCACGAGGATCCGTCCAAACGCTGGATCGCCGGCATCGCGGCGGGCGTGTTCTACATCCTGGTGGGCGTGTTCGGGGTCACGCTGGCGGCGGTCTTCATGGCTTTTCCCGCGACCTTCATCACCACGCTGGCGGGCCTGGCGCTGCTGGGCACCATCGGCGGCAGCCTGGCCGGCGCGCTGGTCGATCCGAAGACGCGCGAGGCCTCGCTGATCACCTTCCTGGCGGCGGCCGCCAACATCAAGCTGTTCGGCATCGGCGGCGCCTTCTGGGGCCTGTGCATCGGCCTGCTGGCGCACCTGGCGCTGAACGGCAAGTGGCCGGGCCGCAAGGCGGGGGGCGATGCCGGGGCCGCCAAGCAGGCGGCTGCGCATCCCGCCCCGTCCGCCGCCAAACCCGTAGCGGGACGTTGAGCGTCCGCCTATCGATCTTCGGCGCGCCGCAGGGGCGCGTCGGTTGAACACAGGAGTTTCCCGACATGCAGCAAGCCGCCACGCACCTGATGCGTGCCTACGCCCGTCAACCCGTCACCTTCGCGCGCGGCAGCGGCGCGCGCCTGTGGGACGAGCAGGGGGTGGAATACCTGGATGCCATCGCCGGCGTGGCGGTGACCAGCCTGGGCCATGGCCATCCCGAGATCGCCGCGGCCATCGCCGAGCAGGCCGCGCTGCTGATGCACACGTCCAACGTGTTCCGCGTCGAATGGCAGGAACGGCTGGGCCAGCGCCTGTGCGCGCTGGCCGGGATGGAAAGGGCGTTCTTCTGCAATTCCGGCGCCGAGGCCAACGAGGCCGCGCTCAAGCTGGCGCGCCTGCATGGCCATCGCCGCCAGGTGGCGCAGCCGCAGATCGTGGTGATGGAGAACGGCTTTCATGGCCGCACGCTGGCGACCCTGTCGGCCACCGGCAATCCGGCCAAGCAAAAGGGCTTCGAGCCCTTGCTGCCGGGCTTTCTGCGCGTGCCGTATGACGATATCGCCGCCGTGCGCCAGCTGGCGGAACAGCGCGACGACATCGTCGCCGTGCTGCTGGAGCCGGTGCAGGGCGAGGGCGGCATTCGCGTCGCCGGCGCCGACTACCTGCGGGACCTGCGCGCGCTGTGCGACCGGCATGGCTGGCTGTTGATGCTGGACGAGATCCAGGCCGGCATGGGCCGCACCGGCGCCTGGTTCGGCCACCAGCACGCGGGCATCGCGCCCGATGTGATGACGCTGGCCAAGGCCCTGGGCAACGGTTTTCCCATCGGCGCCTGCCTGGCGCGCGGGCCGGCCGCCGACCTGTTCTCGCCGGGCCAGCACGGCTCCACCTTCGGCGGCAATCCGCTGGCCTGCCGCGTGGCCTGCACGGTGCTGGACATCATGGCGCGCGATGGCATGCCGCAACGCGCCGCCGCGCTGGGCGAGCGCCTGCTGGCCGGGTTGCGGCAGGCGCTGGAAGGCCATCCGCAAGTGGTGGCGGTGCGCGGCCAGGGGCTGATGGCCGGCATCGAGCTGGACCGTAATTGCCAGGAACTGGTCGGCCGGGCGCTGGCCGAGCAGCGCCTGCTGATCACCGTGACCCGCGAGCGCACCATCCGCCTGCTGCCGCCGCTGGTCTGCGACGAAGCGCAGATCGACGAGATCGTCGCGCGCCTGGCACGTCTGCTGTCCGGCGACGGCGCCCAAGCCATCACTCCATCGAACGCCGCCGGCCCTGTTGCCGCCGGCCAGACTGAAACCAGGACCTGAAGCCATGACCATCGCCTCCCCGACCCTGCAGGATTTCGACCCGGACCTGGCGCAAGCCATGCGCGCCGAAGCCGTGCGCCAGGAAGACCATGCCGAACTGATCGCCTCCGAGAACTACGCCAGCCCGCTGGTGATGGCGGTGCAGGATTCGGTGTTCACCAACAAGTACGCCGAAGGCTATCCGGGCCGCCGCTACTACAGCGGTTGCGAGCACGTGGACGTGGCCGAGCGCCTGGCGCTGGAGCGGGTGAAGGCGCTGTTCGATTGCGACTACGCCAACGTCCAGCCGCATGCCGGCGCCCAGGCCAACGCCGCGGTGTTCCTGGCGCTGACGCGGCCCGGCGACACCGTCATGGGCATGAACCTGGCGCAGGGTGGCCACCTGACCCACGGCAACCCGTCCAATTTCTCGGGCCGGCACTATCACATCGTGCCCTACGGCCTGGATCCCGCGACCGGGCTGATCGACTACGACGAGATGGAGCGCATCGCGCTGCGCACCCGGCCCAGGATGCTGATCGGCGGTTTCTCCGCCTACTCGCGCCACAAGGACTGGGCCCGCATGCGCGCCATCGCCGACCAGGTCGGCGCGGTGTTCTGGGTGGACATGGCGCACGTGGCCGGACTGGTCGCCGCCGGCGTGTATCCCAGCCCGCTGCCGCACGCGCACGTGGTCACCAGCACCACGCACAAGACGCTGCGCGGCCCGCGCGGCGGCATCATCCTGGCCCGGGGGCAGGACGAGGACTTCTGCAGGAAGCTCGATTCGGCCGTCTTCCCCGGCATCCAGGGCGGCCCGCTGATGCACGTGATCGCCGCCAAGGCGGTGGCGTTCAAGGAAGCGCTGGCGCCGGCCTTCAAGGATTACCAGCGCCAGGTGGTGGCCAACGCCCGCGCCATGGCGGCCGTGATCCAGCGGCGCGGCTACCGCATCGTGTCCGGCGGCACCGATAATCACCTGATGCTGATCGACCTGTCCGACCGGGCCTACACCGGCAAGGACGCGGACGCGGCCTTGAGCGCGGCCCGCATCACGGCGAACAAGAACTCGGTGCCGAACGATCCGCGCTCGCCCTTCGTCACCTCGGGCCTGCGCATCGGCACGCCGGCGCTGACCACGCGCGGCTTCGGGCAGGCCGATTGCGAGACGCTGGCGGGTTGGCTGTGCGATGTGCTGGACGCGCTGGCGGCCGGCACGCTGGAAAGCGTATCGGCGCGTGTGGCGGAGCAGGTGACGGCGCTGTGCCGCCAGCATCCGGTGTATCGGCGGGCGTCGTAGAATCCCCCGGCCGGTATCGCCGCGGCCGGCCCGTTCCGGTTTCGCGAGCGCGGCCCTGTCTTTCGCATGCAAGGTTGCGCGCGCCCATGACGACTTCCCCGCAGATATCCATCACCTTCGACGGCCTGGACGCCGGGCAGCAGCAGGCCGTGACGCGCTTCATGCAGGCCGCGGCCCAGGCCTTCGAAGACAAGAATCCCCATGCGCTGGCAGCCATGCAGCATGTGGGCGCGTCCGAGTCGGGCCAGCGCAACAACTTCAACTACAACCAGGGGCTCATGGAGGGCGGAGACCGCATCGTCTCGTGGTCGGCCAGCCCGTACAAGGAACCGCGCTGGTCGATCATGAAGCTCTACCAGCATCACCCGGAACCCACCGCCTGGGTGCTCGTGATGCTGGATGATGGACGCAGGCAGACCGAGTACTGCTTCGCGCTCGCGCCGACCGAGGATGGCAGCCTCAAGTCCTGCTATTACATCGACCGCGTGAAGAAGAAACCGGGCCGCAAGAAGGGGCTATAGCTTTTTGCTAACCTCAACATTACTTAAGCTATTTTGACTTGTCCCAGGCTTTCGCGGATTATCAAAGCACACTCTTTGATAATTAGCGAGAGCATCATGACGGTGAAAGCAGGAGCATGGGCCGCGGGCGTATGCGTGCTGGCGGCAGCGATAGGGACGGGGCTGTACTGGAAGTACGGCGGTAGCGGAAACAAGGGCGGTTGGGCCATGGCGCCCGCCAAGGTGGCGGTGGCGCCGGCCGTGCAGGCCGATTTCCCGGTGTCGCTCAGCGGCATCGGCTCGCTGGAGGCGACGCGGCAGGTGCAGGTGCCGGCCGAAGTGGACGGCCGGGTGGCGCAGATCCTGTTCAATCCGGGCGAATCCGCGCGCGCCGGCCAGTTGCTGGTGCAGCTGAACGACGCGCCCGAGCAGGGCGAGCTGGCCCGGTTGCAGGCGCAGGTGAAGAACGCCCGCGCGCAGCTGGACCGCAGCCGCCGGCTGCTGCCCCTGCAAGCGGCGACGCGCGAGCAGCTGGACCAGGCCCAGGCCGACTATGACCAGGCCCAGGGCGATCTCAAGCGCGTGCAGGCGCAGATCGAGCAGAAGCGCATCAAGGCGCCGTTCGACGGCGTGCTGGGCGTGCGCCGCGTCAACCTGGGCCAGTTCGCCCGGGCCGGCGATCCGCTGGTGTCGCTGACCAACACGTCCACCATGTACGCCAACCTGACACTGCCGGAACAGGCGCTGGGCGCGCTGCGTCCGGGGCAAGGCGTCAAGGTGACGGTGGACGCGCATCCGGGCCGCGCCTTCGAGGGCAAGGTCACCACCATCGAGCCGCAGGTCGATCCGGGCACGCGCACCGTGCGCGTGCAGGCCACGCTGGACAATGCCGACGGCGCGCTGGCCGCCGGCATGTACGCCCAAGGACAGGTCAACCTGCCCGCGCGGCCGGGCGTGATCACCGTGCCCGAGACCGCCGTCAGCTATTCCGCCTACGGCAATTCGGTCTATGTGGTGAATCCGGCGCAGGAGGGCAAGGGCCTGACGGTGCGCCAGGCTTACGTCAAGACCGCCGAGCGCGTGCAGGGCCGCGTGGTCGTCAGCGAAGGCTTGCAGGCCGGCGACCGCGTCGTCACGTCGGGCCAGCTGCGCCTGCACAACGGCGCGGCGGTCGAGCTGAGCGAGCAGGACACGGTGGCGCTGGGCGCTCCGGCCGCGGCCGTGGCCCAGGCTCAATAGCGCGGAGGCCGACATGAGATTCACCGATCTGTTCGTGCGCCGGCCCGTGCTGGCGCTGGTGGTCAGCACCCTGATCCTGCTGCTGGGCCTGCGCGCCCTGAGCGGGTTGCCGGTGCGCCAGTATCCGCTGACCGAAAGCACCACCATCACCGTCACCACCGAATACCCCGGCGCCTCGCCGGACCTGATGCAGGGCTTCGTCACGCAGCCGATCGCGCAGTCCGTGGCCACCGTGGAGGGCATCGACTACCTGTCGTCCTCGTCCACGCAGGGCCGCAGCGTGATCACGGTCCGCATGAAGCTGAACGCCGATTCCAACAAGGCCATGACCGAGGTGATGGCCAAGGTCAATGAGGTCAAGTACCGCCTGCCGCGCGACGCCTACGACCCGGTGCTGGTCAAGTCGTCCGGCGAGGCGACGGCGGTGGCCTACGTGGGCTTTTCCAGCTCGACGCTGTCGCTGGCCGCGCTGACCGACTACCTGTCGCGCGTGGTGCAACCGCAGTTTTCTTCCATCGACGGCGTGGCCAGCGTGCAGTTGTACGGCGGCCAGAAGCTGGCCATGCGCGTGTGGCTGGACCCGAACCGCATGGCCGCGCGCGGCATCTCGGCCGGCCAGCTGGCCGACGCGTTGCGCGCCAACAACGTGCAGGCCGCGCCCGGCCAGGCCAAGGGCCTGTACGTGGTGTCCAACATCCAGGTCAACACCGACCTGGTCAACGTGGCCGAATTCCGCGACATGGTGGTCAAGCGCGAGGGCGACGCCATCGTGCGCCTGGGCGACGTGGCCACGGTCGAGCTGGGGGCGGCCTCGACCGATTCCAGCGGCCTGCTGGACGGCGAGCGCGCCGTGTACTTCGGCCTGAACGCCACGCCCGTCGGCAACCCGCTGGTGATCGTCAAGCGGCTCAACGAGCTGCTGCCCGGCATCAAGCAGAACCTGCCGCCCGGCACCAATGTGCAGGTGCCGTTCGAGCTGGCGCGCTTCATCAGCGCGTCCATCGACGGCGTGATCCACACGCTGATGGAAGCCATCATCATCGTGGTGGCGGTGATCTTCCTGTGCCTGGGCTCGCTGCGCGCGGTGCTGATCCCGGTGGTGACGATCCCGCTGTCGATGCTGGGCGGGGCGGCCATCATGGCGCTGTTCGGCTTCAGCGTGAACCTGCTGACGCTGCTGGCCATGGTGCTGGCCATCGGCCTGGTGGTGGACGACGCCATCGTGGTGGTCGAGAACGTGCACCGGCATATCGAGGAAGGCAAGTCGCCGGTGCGCGCGGCGCTGATCGGCGCGCGCGAGGTGGCCGGGCCGGTGATCGCCATGACCATCACGCTGGCGGCCGTGTACGCACCCATCGGGTTGATGGGCGGGCTGACCGGCTCGCTGTTCAAGGAGTTCGCGTTCACGCTGGCGGGGGCGGTGGTGGTGTCGGGCGTGATCGCGCTGACGCTGTCGCCGGTGATGAGTTCGTTCCTGCTCAACAGCAAGGTATCCGAAGGACGCATGGCGCATCTGGCCGAAGGCTTCTTCGGCCGGCTGGGCGACACCTACGGCCGCATGCTGGACGTGTCGCTGCATCACCGCTGGGTCACCGGCCTGGTGGCGGTGGTGGTGCTGGGCAGCCTGCCGTTCCTGTACAACGCGGCCCAGCGCGAGCTGGCGCCGATCGAGGACCAGTCCACCGTGCTGACCGCGGTCAAGTCGCCGCAGCAGGCCAACATCGACTACGTGGAGAAGTTCGGCAAGAAGTGGGACGACGTCATGGCGACGCTGCCCGAGCAGCGCGGCCGCTGGCTGATCAACGGCTCGGACGGCGTATCCAACAGCATCGGCGGCGTCGACCTGGTGCAATGGGATCAGCGCCACCGCTCGGCCAACGCCATCCAGGCCGACATGCAGTCGATGGTCAACCAGGTCGAGGGCAGCAACATCTTCGCCTTCCAGCTGCCGCCGCTGCCGGGCTCGACCGGCGGCCTGCCGGTGCAGATGGTGGTGATGAGCGCCGCCGACTATCCGGTGGTCTACGAGGCCATGGAAGGGCTGAAGAAGGCGGCCCGCGCCAGCGGCCTGTTCATGGTGGTGGACAGCGACCTGAACTACAACAACCCGGTGGTGCAGCTGAAGGTCGATCGTTCCAAGGCCAACAGCCTGGGCGTGACCATGAAGGACATCGGCGACACGCTGGCCGTGCTGGTGGGCGAGAACTACATCAACCGCTTCGGCATGGACGGTCGCTCGTATGACGTGATCCCGCAGAGCCTGCGCGAGCAGCGAATTTCGCCGGAGGCGCTGGCGCGCTACTACGTCAAGAGCGCCAGCGGCGCGCAGGTGCCGCTGTCGAACATGGTGTCGGTGTCGATGGGCGTGGAGCCCAACAAGCTGACCCAGTTCAACCAGCTCAACGCCGCCACCTTCCAGGCCATTCCCATGCCGGGCGTGACCATGGGCGACGCGGTGCAGTTCCTGACCAAGGAAGCGCGCAACCTGCCGGCCGGCTTCAGCTATGACTGGCAATCCGACGCACGCCAGTTCAGCCAGGAAGGCTCGGCGCTGATGATCACCTTCATCTTCGCCATCATCGTGATCTACCTGGTGCTGGCCGCGCAGTACGAAAGCCTGCGCGATCCCTTCATCATCCTGGTGAGCGTGCCCATGTCCATCTGCGGCGCGCTGATCCCGCTGGCGATGGGCATGGCCACCATCAACATCTATACCCAGATCGGGCTGGTGACGCTGATCGGCCTGATCAGCAAGCACGGCATCCTGATGGTGGAGTTCGCCAATGAAATGCAGATCAGCCACAACCTGGACCGGCGCAGCGCGATGGAACAGGCCGCCCGCATCCGGCTGCGTCCCATCCTGATGACGACCGCCGCCATGGTGGTGGGCCTGATCCCGCTGCTGTTCGCCAGCGGCGCCGGCGCCCACAGCCGCTACAGCCTGGGCCTGGTGATCGTGGTGGGCATGCTGGTGGGCACCCTGTTCACGCTGTTCGTGCTGCCCACCGTGTACACCGTGTTCGCGCGCGACCACCGCGCCGCCGGCGATACGCCGCGCGCCCGTGAACTGGCGCTGGCTCGCGCGGAAGATGGCGCGTCCGCCTGAGGAAAAATGACATGAAGAATTCGACTCTCTATCCCCGCCTGCGCGCCACGGCCGCCGCGCTGGCGCTGGCCCTGGTCGCGGCGGGCTGCGCCGTGGGGCCGGACTACCAGAAACCGCAGTCCGCGCCGGTGACGCTGGCCAGTCCCGAGCAGGCGCTGTTCTCCAACGGCCAGTTGCAGCGCGACTGGTGGAAGCAGCTGCAGGATCCGCAGTTGGACCGGCTGATCGGCCTGGCGCTGGAGCGCAATCACGACATCCGCATCGCCCAGGCCCGGCTGGCCGAATCGCGCGCCGTGCTGGACGAAAAGGAGCTGGACCAGCTCCCGACCGTCACGGCCGGCGGCCGCTACGAGCGCAGCCTGTCGCAGGCCAATCCCGGCCCGGCGGGCGAGCGCAATCTGGCCAGGAGCTATCGCGCCGGTTTCGACGCGTCCTGGGAAATCGACCTGTTCGGCCGGCTGCGCCGGGCCGCCGAGGGCGCGGCCGCGCGCAGCCAGGCGCAGGCCGCCGATCTGGCGCAGGCCCGCATCGTGGTCGCCGCCGAGGTGGCGCGCAACTACTTCGAGCTGCGCGGCGCCGAGCAGCGGCTGGCGGTGGCGCGCGCCAACCTGCGCAGCCAGGAGGACAGCCTGCGCGTGATCCAGGCCATGGTGTCGGCCGGGCGCGGCGACGAGGGCGACCTGGCCAGCGCCCGCGCCGAGCTGGCCACGGTGCAGGCCAGCGTGCCGCAGCAGGCCGCCGCGCGGCGGCTGGCGCAGTACCGCATCGCGGTGCTGGCCGGCCTGCGCCCCGCCGAGCTGGGCGAACTGGACGCGGCGCGGCCGCAGGCGCCGCTGGCGGCGCGCCTGCCGATCGGCGACGTCGGCGCACTGCTGTCGCGGCGGCCCGACGTGCTGGCGGCCGAGCGCAACATGGCCGCCGCCAATGCCGACGTGGGCGTGGCGACCGCCGAGCTGTATCCGCGCATCGACCTGGGCGGCTTCCTCGGTTTCGTGGCGCTGCGCGGCGCCGACTTCGGCAATGCCTCCAGCCGCGCCTTCAGCGTGTCGCCCGGAGTCAGCTGGCCGGCGCTGCATCTGCCCACGGCGCTGGCGCGCAAGCGCGCCGCCCAGGCCCGCTCGGAGGGCGAGGTCGCGCGCTACGAGCAGACCGTGCTGCGCGCGGTGGAGGAGCTGGAGACGGCCCTGACCGGCTACGGCGAGAACCAGCAGCGCCTGGGCAGCTTGGCGCAGGCCGCCGCCCAGAGCGGCCGCGCGGCCGAGCTGGCGCAGCTGCGTTACAAGGAAGGCACCACCCCCTACCTGACGGTGCTGGACGCGCAGCGCTCTTTGCTGCGCGCCCAGGACGCGGTGGCCGTGGCCGAGACGGCGTCCTATACCAGCCTGATCGCGCTGTACAAGGCGTTGGGCGGCGGTTGGCAGGCGCCGGGCGACGCGGCCGGGGAAGGGGGCGCGGCAGGGGCCGGCCAGGCCGCTGGAGCCGCGACTGGCGCGGCGGCGCCGGCCGCCGCCGGCTGACCGCGGCGGCGCTTCGTGGCACCATAGGCATATTTCCGGAGTTTCCCCGCGCCCATGTCAGACAGCCCGTCCTCCCAACACGCCTGGACGCCGCACCAGCCCGCCGACCGCGTGCTGATGGCGCTCAAGACGCGTGGGCCGCAGTCCATCGCCGCCATCGCCCAGACCATGGACGTGACGGCCGAGGCGGTGCGCCAGCAGATGAGCCGGCTGCATGCCGAGGGCCTGGTGGACGCGGAAAACCACAGCGCGGGGCGCGGCCGACCCACGCAGATCTGGCGGCTGACCGCCGCCGGCCACGGGCGCTTCCCGGACTCGCACGCCGAAATGACGGTGCAGATGATCGGCGCCGTGCGCCAGCTCTTCGGCGACGAAGGCATCGACCGGCTGATCGGCGTGCGCGAGGCCGCCATGCGCGCCACCTACCACCAGGCCATGCTGGGCGCGAGCGGGCTGCGCGACCGGCTGGAACGGCTGGCGCAGCTGCGCAGCGCCGAGGGCTACATGGCCGAGCTGCGCCGCGATGGCGCCGGTTTCCTGTTCATTGAAAACCACTGTCCGATCTGTTCGGCGGCAAAAGCCTGCATGGGCTTTTGCCGCAGCGAACTGGAACTGTTCCGCGACGTGCTGGGCGAGGGCGCGCGCGTCGAGCGCGTCGAGCACATCCTGGCGGATGCGCAGCGCTGCGCCTACCGGGTCAGCGCCGCGGACTGATACCGTTCCCGCAACCGGGCCGACCGTGAACGCTGCGGGTCCGGGACGGACGCGCCGGACCCGCCGAGCGCGGACCCTGCTCAGCTCGCGCCCGAACCCTGTTCCCAGCCGCCCAGCGCCTTGTACAGCGTCACCGCATTGACCAGCCGGCGCTGCTGCAGGCGGATGAACTCCTGCTCCGACTCGAACAGGCTGCGCTGCGCGTCCAGCATCTCCAGGTAGTTGGCCACGCCGCGCGCATAGCGCCGTTCGGCCAGGCGCTGGCGCTCGCGGTCGGCGTCGCGCACTTTGCGCTGGGCCTCGATCTGCTGGCGCAGCGCATCGCGCGCCGATAGTGCGTCGGCGACTTCGCGGAAGGCGGTCTGGATGCTGCCTTCGTACTGGGCCACCGCGATGTGCTTGCGGGTTTCGGCCAGCGACAGGTTGGCGCTGTTGCGGCCGGCGTTGAAGATCGGCAGCGTCAGCTTGGGCGCGAATTGCCAGACGCCGCTGCCCGAGCCGAACAGGTCCGAGAAGCTGCTGGCGGTGCTGCCGATGTCCGTGGTCAGCTGCACCGACGGGAAAAAGGCCGCGCGCGCCGCGCCGATGTCGGCGTTGGCCGCCTTGAGCGTGTTCTCCGCCTGGCGCAGGTCCGGACGCCGCGTCAGCAGCGCCGACGGCAGGCCGGCCGCCAGCGGGGTAAGGCTCTGGCTTTCCAGCGGCGTCGGATCGGCGCCGGGCGGCAGCGAGAAATCGCCCGCCAGCAGTCCCAGCGCATGCACGGCCTGGCTGTGCTCGCGGCTGAGTTCGGCCAGCGTGGCGCGCGACGATTCCACCAGCATCTGCGCGGTGCGCAGGCCCATGGCGGTTTCCAGGCCGGCGTCGTAGCGGCGCTGGGTCAGCGCCAGCGTGGTCTCGCGCAGTTCCAGCGTGCCGCGGGTCAGCCGTTGCTGCTCGGCCAGCGAACGCTCGTTGAAATAGGCGGTGGCGGTCTCGGCCACCAGCGACAGCGCGGCGGCGCGGTGCGCCTCGGCGCTGGCCAGGTAGCGTTCCAGCGCCGCGTCGGTGAGGCTCTTGACCCGGCCGAAGAAGTCCAGCTCGAAGGCGGTGATGCCGACGCCGGCGCGGTACTGCTGGCTGATCGCATCGCGCGACGGGCCAGGGTCGGACGCGCGGCTGCGGCTGTAGCCCGCCGTGCCGTCCACGGACGGCAGCCGGTCGGCGCGCTGCACGCCGTACAGCGCGCGCGCTTCCTCGATGCGCAGGGCCGCCACGCGCAGGTCGCGGTTGTTGGCCAGCGCGGCGGCGATCCAGGCCTGCAGCGCGGGGTCGTTGAAATAGTCCTTCCAGTCCTGCGGCATCTCGGCCTGGCCGGACTGGGCGGGGGTGTCATAGGCGGCCGGCACGGGCGCGGCGGGGCGCTCGTAGGTCGGCGCCATCGAGCAGCCCGTCAGCGCCAGGGCCAACAGGGTCAGGGCCACGGGTTTCATGGCGTGTTCTCCAGCGGTTCGCGGTGCGGGGGCGGCTGCTTGCGGCGGGCGCCCATGCCCGTCAGCCTGCCCACGACCAGGAAAAAGAGCGGCACCAGGAAAATGGCGAGCACGGTGGCGGTGATGATGCCGCCCAGCACGCCGGTGCCGATGGCGATCTGCGCGCCGGAGGCCGCGCCGCCGGCCAGGGCCAGGGGCAGCACGCCGACGCCGAAGGCCAGCGAAGTCATGATGATGGGGCGCAGCCGCAGCCGCGCCGCTTCCAGCGTGGCCGACAGCAGGCCCTGGCCGTCGCGCACCAGGTCCTTGGCGACTTCCACGATCAGGATCGCGTTCTTGGCCGACAGGCCGATGGTGGCGATCAGGCCGACCTTGAAGTAGATGTCGTTGGGCATGCCGCGCAGCGTCACGCCCAGCAGCGCGCCGATCACGCCCAGCGGCACCACCAGGATCACCGCCAGCGGGATGGCCCAGCTTTCGTACAGCGCGGCCAGCGCCAGGAACACCACCAGGATGGACAGCGCGAACAGCACGTTGGCCTGGTTGCCGGACAGCTTTTCCTCGTAGGACTGGCCGGACCAGGCGAAGCCGATGCCGCGCGGCAGTTCCGAAGCCAGCTGTTCCATGGCGCGCATGGCCTCGCCGCTGCTGTGGCCGGGCGCGGCCGAGCCATTGATCTTGAACGCCGGGAAGCCGTTGTAGCGGTTCAGCTGCGGCGGACCCATGGCCCAGTCGAGCGTGGCGAAGGCCGACATGGGCACCATCTGGCCCTGCGCGTTGCGCACGTGCAGGCGCGACACGTCCTCCACGTCGACGCGGTTCTTGCCGTCGGCCTGCACCGTCACGCGGCGCACCTGGCCGTTGTGCATGAAGTCGCCGATGTAGTCCGAGCCGAACATCACCGCCAGCGCGGTATTGATTTCCTCCATCGATACGCGCATGGCCTGGGCCTTGTCGCGGTCGATGCGCAACTGCAGCTGGGGGGCTTCGCCCTGGCCGGCGTGGGTGACCTCGGCCAGCGCCGGATGTTCGGCGGCAGCGGCCAGCAGCTGCTGGCGGGCCTGCGTCAGGGCCTGGTAGCCCAGGCCGCCGCGGTCCTGCAGCCGGAAGTCGAAGCCCGAGGTCGAGCCCAGCTCCGGCAGCGGCGGCGCGTTCAGCGCCAGCACCATGACGTTCTTGTGGTCCGCGAAGGCCTTATTGACGCGCGCGACCACGGCGTCCACGTGCATGTCCGCGCCGTGGCGCTCCTTCCAGTCCTTCAGCGTGACGAAGAACATGGCCGAGTTCGGGCCGCTGCCGTATTCGCTGAAGCCGCTGACGGAATAGACGAACTGCACGGGCTCGTGCTTCATCATGTAATTCTCGACCTCCAGCACCAGCTTGCGGGTCTCGGCCTGGGTCGCGCCCTGCGGCAGGATGACCATGGCGTTGAAGCTGCCCTGGTCTTCTTCCGGCAGGAAGGAAGAGGGCAGGCGCACGAACAGCAGCGCCACCGCCGCGATCACGGCGGCGTAGGCCAGGCTGAAGCGCACCGGGCGCGACAGCACGCCGGCGACGCGCGCGGTGTAGCCGGCGGTCAGGCGGACGAAGGCGCGGTTGAACCAGCCGAAGAAGCCGCGCTTCTCGTGGTGGCCGGCCGGGATGGGCCGCAGCATGGTGGCGCACAGCGCCGGCGTGAGCGACAGCGCCAGGAAGGCCGAGAAGGCGATCGACACCGCCAGCGTGACCGAGAACTGGCGGTAGATATTGCCCACCGCGCCGTCGAAGAAGGCCATCGGCACGAACACCGACACCAGCACCACCGTGATGCCGATGATGGCGCCGCTGATCTGGCCCATGGCCTTGACCGTGGCGTCATGCGGCGACAGGCCTTCCTCGGCCATGATGCGCTCGACGTTCTCGACCACCACGATGGCGTCGTCCACCAGGATGCCGATGGCCAGCACCATGCCGAACATGGTCAGCACGTTGATCGAATAGCCCAGGCCCAGCATCACGCCCAGGGTGCCCAGCAGCGCCACCGGCACCACCAGCGTGGGGATCAGCGTGGCGCGGAAGTTCTGCATGAACAGATACATCACGCAGAACACCAGGGCGATGGCCTCCAGCAGCGTGGTCACCACCTTCTTGATCGAGATCTCCACGAAGGTGGAGGTCTCGTAGGGGATATCCCAGGTCACGCCCGCCGGGAAATACTGGGCCAGCTCCGTCATCGTCTGGCGGATCTTGCGGGTGGTATCCACGGCGTTCGAGCCGGGCGCCAGCTTGATGCCCAGGCCCGTAGCCGTCTGGCCGTTGACGCGCGACAGGTACATATAGTCGGTGCCGCCCAGCTCGACCCGCGCCACGTCCTTCAGGCGCAGCGTGGCGCCGTCCGGCTGCGCGCGCAGCGGGATGTTGGCGAACTGCTCGGGCGTCTGCAGCGTTTCGGTGGCGACGATGCTGGCGTTCAGCGGCGCGCTGGCCGGCACGGCCTGGCTGCCCAGGTCGCCGATGGTGACGCGGGCGTTGTGCGCGCGCAGCGCATTGGCGATGTCACCGGGCGTGAGCGACAGCGCCGTCAGCTTGGCCGGGTCGGGCCAGATGCGCATGGCGGCTTCCGCGCCCCACAGTTGCACCTTGCCCACGCCGTCGACGCGGCGCAGCGCCTGCAGCACGTTGGACGCCGCCAGCTCGCCGAGCTGCATGTCGTCCAGGCGGCCGTCGGACTTCAGCGACACCACCAGCTGGATGTTGTCGGCGGCTTTTTCCACGCGCACGCCGTCGCGGCGCACGGCCTCGGGCAGGCGCGGTTCGACGGCCTTCAGCCGGTTCTGCACTTCGACGGCGGCCAGATCGGGGTTGGTGCCTTGCTTGAATACCAGGTTGATGCTGGCCCAGCCGGTGGAGTCGCTGCTGGCCGTGGTGTAGAGCAGGCCGGGAGCGCCGTTCATCTCGCGTTCGATGATGGCGGTGACGGCTTCCTCGACCACCTTGGCCGAGGCGCCGGGATAGCTGGCGCCCACGTTGACGACGGGCGGGGCGATGTCCGGATACTGCGCCACGGGCAGGGCCCGCAGGGACAGCACGCCGGCCAGCACGATGAGCAGCGAGATCACCCAGGCGAAGACGGGGCGATCGATGAAAAAACGCGCCATGGCGGTTTAACCTTTGTTGGAGTTTCCTTCGGCGGGAGCCTGCGCCTTGGGCGCGGCCCGCTCCACCGGTTTGATCTTCTGGCCGGGCGCCAGCTGCGAGACGTTCTCGACCACGATGCGCTCGCCGCCCTTCAGGCCGTCGGTGACGACCCAGTTCGGTCCCTGCATGCGGCGCGCCGTCACGGGCAGCGCCTGCAGCTCGCCGTCCGTGCCGGCGGCCAGCACATGGGCGCCGGCGGCATCGCGCAGCAGCGCGTCGCGCGGCACCAGGTAGGCGTCGCGGTTGATGGCCTGTTCCAGGCGCACGCGCACGTACATGCCGGGCAGCAGGTCGCGCCGAGGGTTGTCGAACAGGGCGCGCATGGTCACGTTGTCGGTGCCGGGGTCCACCGCCAGGTCGGCGAAGGACAGCGCGCCGGTGCGGGCGTACTCGGTGCCGTCGGGCAGCAGCAGGCGCACGCGCAGCTTGTCGGGCTCGATGCCCTGCAGCTCGCCGTCGCGGATCTGCTTCTGCAGGCGCAGCACCTCGGCCGCCGGCTGGGCGAAGTTGACGTAGATCGGATCGATCTGCTGCACCACCGTCAGCGGCGTGGCCTGGCCTTCGCCCACCAGCGCGCCCTCGGTCACCAGCGCGCGCCGGGCGCGGCCGTCGATGGGCGAGGTGACGCGCGCGTAGTCCAGCCTCAGCTTGGCGCTTTGCAGGTTGGCGCGCGCCAGCGCCACCTGGGCGCGGGCCTGGCGTTCGTCGGCGGCGGCCTCGGCGTGGTCGCGTTCGCTGATGGCGCGGTCGCCGACCAGGTCGGCGTAGCGCCGCAGCTTGTCCGCCGCGGCGGACAGGCTGGCCTGGGCGCGCGCCAGGTTGGCGGCCTCGGAGTCGTAGGCGGCCTGCAGCGGCGCCGGATCGATCTGGAACAGCGCGTCGCCGCGCTTGACGTCCTGGCCTTCCTCATAAAGGCGCGAGGTGACGATGCCGGCCACCCGCGCGCGCACTTCGGCTTCGCGGTAGGGCTCCAGCCGGCCGGGCAGCTCGGTGGCGACGGCGGTGGGCGTGGCGCGGGCGACGACGATCCCCACCTCGGCGGGCGCCTTGGCTTCGTCTTGGGGCTCGGACTTGGAACAAGCCGTAATAAGAATTAATACTGACAAGGATGCGAGCGTGCGGCGAAGGACTCGTTGCTTCATTTTTAGAAATTGTTGTAGGTGCCCGGGGCGGGCCAGATGAGGGAAAGTGCGCACTTTTCCCGTGTGGGGGTGGTAGTCTATCATTTAATCCGTCATGCTTGATTAAATGTTTTGTTCGAAAGTATGCTCCCGCTCGCACAATTGTTAACAGTGCGGATCGACGGCGTTCGCGTAGCGGGCGCCGCTTTTTTTTGAAGGGGCCAGCGCCGCGCAGGCGCCGCCCCGAGTCCCTTTTCCCTCAACCTTTCATTTCAAGGAGATATCCGAATGGCCCGCAAGACGAAAGAAGAATCCCAACGCACCCGCGACCGCATCCTGGATGCGGCCGAGCACGTGTTCATGTCCAAGGGGGTGGCCAACACCACCATGGGCGACATCGCCGACCACGCCGGCGTGTCCAGGGGCGCCGTCTACGGCCATTACAAGAACAAGATCGATGTCTGCGTCGCCATGAGCGACCGCGCGCTGGCCGCGGCCGTGGCGCTGACCCGGATACGCACCGACGGCAAGGCGCTGGAGTCCCTGTATGCGTCGATGCTGCAATACGTGCGCATCTACTCGGAGGAGGGCTCGATGCAGCGCGTGCTGGAAATCCTCTACGACAAGTGCGAGCAGAGCGACGAGAACGCGCCGCTGCTGCGACGACGGGACATCTGGGAACGCCATGCCCTGCGCAATTCAGAAAGACTGCTGCGCGCCGCGGTGCGCAACGAAGACCTGCCCGGCGCGCTGGACGTGCGCCTGTCCAACGTCTACCTGCACTCCCTGATCGAAGGGGTGTTCGGCAGCATCTGCTGGTCCGATCGCCTGAAGGGCGATATCTGGCCGCGCGTCGAGCGCATGCTCCGCGCCGCCATCGACACGTTGCGGTTCTCTCCGCACCTGCGCCTGGCGCAAGCCGCCTAGCGACCGCTGTCCGGCCCGGCCCGAGCCTACAATCCGGCCATGACGCTCAAGCAACTCGAAGCCTTCTACTGGGCGGCCACCTGCGCCAGTTTCGCCGTGGCCGCCGAGCGCCTGCACCTGTCGGTATCGTCGCTGTCCAAGCGCATCGCCGAACTGGAAGAGGCGCTGGGCCAGCCGCTGTTCGACCGTAGCGGGCACAAGGCCGCGCTGACGGGGGCCGGCCAGCGCCTGCTGCCCCAGGCCGGCGAACTGCTGGCGTCGGCCGAGCGGATCCGCGCGTCGGTGGCGCAAAGCGCCGGCCTGGCCGGGCGCTGCCGCTTCGGCGTCGGCGAACTGACCGCGCTGACCTGGCTGCCGCGCCTGATCGGCGTGGTGCGCGCCGCCCATCCCGGCCTGGTGCTGGAACCCTATGTCGACATCGGCCAGGTGCTGGAGCAGCGCGTGGCCGATGGCGAACTGGATTTCGCCGTGATCGCGGGGCGCTCGTCGCGCGCCGGCATCGCGTCCGCGCCCATCGGGCAGGCGGGCTTTTCCTGGGTAGCGGCGCCGGCGGCGCTGCAAGGCGAAACCCGCATGAGCCTGGCGCTGCTGGGCCGGCTGCCGCTGGTGACGCTGCCGGAGGGCGCGGGCACCACCCGCATCATCGACGACTGGCTGGCCGGGCGCGAGGCGCCGGGCGAGCGGCTTTGCTGCAATAACTGGGGCGCCATCGCCGGCCTGTTGATCGAGGGTACTGGCGTGGGCCTGCTGCCCAGCCACTGGGCCGCCGCGCTCGAGGCCGAGGGCAGCCTGCGCGTGCTGGAGGGCGAGCCGGCCCTGGCGGCGCTGCCGTATTCCTTCCAATACCGCCGCGATGACGCGCGCGCGCTGATCGCGCAGATGCGCGATGCCGTCCTGCGCGCGGCGGACTTCTCCGCGCCCTGCCGCCTGCCCTGAGGTCGGTGCGGCAGTGTCCGCGCCCAGGCCGTTCGCGCTTGCCACGCTATACAAGCCCCGCGCGCATGGCGCAGAATCCGCCATGCGCGTGCGCGGCGGGGGGATGGGCCTGGCGTCGCGGCGTCGCTTCGGGCTGCCTGCCCAGGCAGGGCCGGAGTACCGGAACCCGCCAGCGGGCAGCCCGTATAAGAAACAACGGAGATTCTTGATGCGTAAACTTTGCCTCGCGGCAGCCCTGGCGGCCATGATGTCCGCCGGATTGGCGCAAGCCCAGTCCACCCTTCGTATCGGCCTGCAGGACGATCCCGATGTGCTCGACCCGGTGCGCGCGCGCACCTTCGTCGGCCGCATCGTCTTCGCGTCGCTGTGCGACAAGCTGGTCGACATCACCCCGGACCTGAAGATCGTGCCGCAGCTGGCGCAATCGTGGACCACCAGCGACGACAACAAGACGCTGACCTTCAAGCTGCGCAAGGATGCGGTGTTCCATGACGGCGCGCCGGTGGACGCGGCCGCGGTCAAGGCCAACCTGGAACGCGCGCGCACGCTGCCGGACAGCAACCGCAAGAGCGAGCTGGCCACGGTCGCCAGCGTCGAGGCGCCGGATGCCGAGACCGTGGTGCTGCGCCTGTCCGAGCCCGATGCCTCGCTGCTGTCGCAGCTGTCCGACCGCGCCGGCATGATGATGTCGCCGGCCGCCTTCGACAAGGATCCCGGCGGCAAGCCGGTGTGTTCGGGCCCGTACCAGTTCAAGGAGCGGGTGCAGAACGATCGCATCGTGCTTGAGAAATTTCCCAAGTATTGGGACGCGGCCAGCTACCACTTCGACCGCCTGGTCTTCATCCCGATTCCCGACAACACGGTGCGCCTGAACAATCTGCGCGCCGGCGACCTGGACATCATCGAGCGCGTGGCGCCCAGCGACGCCAAGGCGGTCAAGGATGACGCCAGCCTGCGCCTGGCGCCGGTGACGGGCCTGGGCTTCCAGGCCATCTCGGTCAACCTGGCTAACGGCGCGCGCGCCGACAACCCGCTGGCCAAGGACAAGCGCGTGCGCCAGGCGCTGGACCTGGCCATCGACCGCGACGTGCTGAACCAGGTGATCGGCGAGGGCATGTTCCAGCCCGCCCACCAGCCGTTCCCGCCCGCCAGCTTCGCCTTCAACAAGGCGGTCGAACATGTCGGACGCGATCCCAAGAAAGCGCAGGCGCTGCTGAAGGAAGCCGGGCTCGACCGCGTCAAGTTCGAGATCACCTTCGGCAACAACACCACCATGCAGCAGGTGTTCGAGCTGATTCAGGCGATGGGCGCCGAGGCCGGCTTCGACATCACGCTGCGGCCGGTGGAATTCGCCTCGCTGCAGTCGTCGCTGGCGCGCGGGGACTTCGTGGTCGGCCAGAGCGGCTGGTCGGGCCGCGTCGATCCCAGCGGCAACATCCACCAGTACCTGAGCTGCAAGGGCAACCTGAACGACGGCAAGTTCTGCGACCCCGCCGTCGACAAGCTGCTGAACGATGCCCGGGCCGAGGCCGATCCGGTCAAGCGCCGCGCCATGTACGACCAGGTGCTGGCCGTGCTGGAAGAGCAGCGTCCCATCATCTATCTCTTCTACCTGCCCTGGACCTTCGGCGTGCAGAAGAAGGTGGAAGGCTTCGTGCCCTATCCAGACGGGCTGATCCGCCTGAAGGGCGTGTCCGTCGCCGGCAAGTAAGCGCAGCCGCCACGGCGGAACCCGGATCCGGGTTCCGCCTTTTTTCTTTTCTCGATGCCATCATGATGTTCACGACTCGTCCTGAAATCCTCGGCACCTTCGGTGTCGTGACCTCGACCCACTGGCTGGCCAGCGCCGCCGGCATGTCCCTGCTGGAGCGCGGCGGCAACGCCTTCGACGCCTGTGTCGCCAGCGCCTTCGTGCTGCAAGTGGTCGAACCCCACCTGGTCGGCCCTGCCGGCGAGACGCCGGCCGTGTTCTATTCGGCCCGCACGGGCAAGGTGGAAGTGCTGTGCGGCCAGGGCTGCACGCCTGCCGGCGCTACGCTGGAACGCTACCGCGCCGAAGGCCTGTCGCTGATTCCCGGCAACGGCCTGCTGGCCACCGTGATCCCGGGCGCGTTCGACGCCTGGATGCTGCTGCTGCGCGACCACGGCACCATGCGATTGCGCGACGTGCTGGAGCCCGCCATCTACTACGCGGAGCACGGCCACGCGCTGATGCCACGCATCTCCAATACCATCGCGGGGCTCAAGGATTTCTTCCAGGCCCATTGGCCGTCCACCGCCGAGATCTACCTGCCGGGCGGCGCGGTGCCCGAGGCGCGCAAGCTGTTCCGCAATCCGGCGCTGGCGCGCACCTGGACGCGGCTGCTGAAAGAAGCGGAAAGCGCGGGCGCGGACCGCGAGCGTCAGATCGAAGCCGCGCGCGACGTGTTCTACCGGGGCTTCGTGGCCGAGGCCATCGACGCCTTTGCCCGGGGCACCGAGGTCATGGACGAAAGCGGCGCGCGCCATCGTGGCGTGCTGACGGCGGACGACCTGGCCGGCTGGTCGGCCAGCTACGATGCGCCGGCCACGTATGACTATCACGGCTACACCGTGGCCAAGGCCGGCGCCTGGAGCCAGGGGCCGGTGTTCCTGCAGACGCTGGCGCTGCTCAAGGACATGGACTTGGCCGGCGCGGGGCCGGCCAGCGCCGAATTCATCCACCGCGTCACCGAAGCCATGAAGCTGGCCTTCGCCGACCGCGAGGCCTATTACGGCGACCCTGCGTTCGTCGACGTGCCGCTCGAGCGCCTGCTGTCGGAGGACTACAACGCGGCGCGCCGACGGCTGATCGGCGAGCAGGCGTCGCATGATCTGTCGCCCGGCCGCCTGGCGGGCTTCGAGGCCCAGGTGGACCGGGTGATGGACACCTTGCGGCGCCTGTCCAAGGTCACGGCGCCGGTCACGGCGCCGGCTGCTCCGGCGCCGGCGGGGGCGGCCGCGTCGGCGCGGCGCGGCGACACCACCCATGTGGACGTGATCGACCGCTGGGGCAACATGATCTCGGCCACGCCGTCCGGCGGCTGGTTCCAGTCCTCGCCCGTCATTCCCGCCCTGGGCTTCGGGCTGAACACGCGGGCGCAGATGTTCTGGCTCGAAGAAGGACTGCCGGGCACGCTGGCGCCGGGCAAGCGGCCGCGCACCACGCTGACGCCGACGCTGGCGCTGCGCGACGGCGTGCCCTACATGGCCTTCGGCACGCCCGGCGGCGACCAGCAGGAGCAATGGCAGTTGCTGTTCTTCCTGCGCCATGTCCACCACGGCCTGAATCTGCAGGAGGCCATCGACCTGCCCATGTCGCATACCGCGCATTTCCCCAGCTCGTTCTATCCGCGCGACCGCAAGCCCGGCCATCTGGCGGTCGAGGCCAGCATCGGCGCGGCGGTGATCGAACAGCTGCGTCAGCGCGGCCATGTCGTGGAAGAGGCGCCGGAATGGTCGGTGGGCCGGCTGACCGCCGCTTCGCGCGATCCGGACGGCCTGTTGCATGCGGCGGCCACGCCGCGCCTGATGCAGGCCTACGCCATCGGCCGCTGAGAGAGGGCGTCGCGCGTCGGCGCGCGCGGCGTGCTTGCCGCGCGTGTCGCCACGCGCGCCCGGCGCGTATCCGGCGGGGGCACGCGGAGGCGAGTTGCGGTGGTTCGGCGCCATACGCTATCTTTGCCGCATGACGCCTCCCCCAGAGAGCCCGACCGCAGGGGCTCAGTCCCTGACGGGACAAGAACCGCTGTTCATCGTCCTCAATACCGGCTCCGGGCGCGGTGACGCGCAGGTCTTGCAAGAGACCATCCGCCGCGTGCTGGACGAAGTCGGCCGGCGGCATGAACTCATGCCGGTGGACGATCCGTCGCGCCTGGCCGACACGGCGCGCGTGGCCGTCCGGCGCGCCCGCGCCGAAAACGGCATCGTCGTGGGCGCGGGCGGCGACGGCACGCTCAACACGGTGGCCGCCGCGGTGCTGGGGCAGGGCGTGCCGTTCGGCATCCTGCCGCAGGGCACCTTCAATTATTTCGGCCGGCGCTACGGCATTTCCCAGGAAACCGAGGTCGCCCTGCGCGGGCTGCTGCGAGGGCAGGTCCGGCCGGTGCAGGTCGGGCTGCTCAATGGCCGGCCATTCCTGGTCAATGCCAGCCTGGGCCTGTACCCGCAGTTGCTGGAGGACCGCGAGGCCTTCAAGCAGAAGTTCGGCCGCAGCCGCCTGGTGGCATTGTGGTCCGGGCTGGTCACGCTGATGCGCGCGCCGCGTCAGCTGAGCCTGCAACTCGAGCACGAAGGCCGCGCCCGCGATCTGCGCACGCCGACGCTGGTCGTGGGCAACAACAAGCTGCAACTCGAGCACGTGGGGATCCCGGCCGACGAGCTGGACCGGCGCCGCCTGATCGCCATGGCGGCTCATCCGGTGGGCACGCTGGCCCTGTACGGGTTGCTGTTGCGCGGCCTGTTCAGCCGGCTGGGCGAGGCCGAACAGGTCGTCAATTTCGCAGTCGACCGTCTGGTCGTGCGCATCCGCGGCCGTCGCCGCGTGAAGGTCGCGATGGACGGCGAAATCTCCTGGATGAACACCCCGCTGGAGTTCAAGGTGGCCGAGGACGCGTTGCCGCTGGTGACGCCTGGCGAGCAAGACTCCGACACCGTATCTACATGACCCGCATCCTGCATTTTTCCGACACGCATTTCGGCACCGAGCGCAAACCCGTGGTCGAGGCCGCGCTGGACCTGGCCGCCGCCCAGGCGCCCGACCTGGTCGTGCTGAGCGGCGACCTCACCCAGCGCGCGCGCCGGCGCCAGTTCGCTGCGGCGCGCGCCTTCATCGAGCGCCTGTCGCTGCCGGTGCTGGCGGTGCCGGGCAACCACGACATTCCCCTGTTCAATGTGTTTGCCCGCGCGCTCAATCCCTATGGCAACTACAAGCGGGCGCTGGGCGCGGTGCTCGAGCCCGTGTTCGAGAACCCAGGCCTGCTGGCCATCGGCGTGAACACCACCCGGCCGCGGCGCCGCAAGGACGGGGAAATCTCCGAGGCCCAGATCGCGCGCGTCGCGCAGCGGCTGCGGCAGGCCCGGCCCGGGCAACTGCGGGTGGTGGTGGCCCATCATCCGGTGCGGGCCAAGGTCGAGTCCGACGTGCACAACCTGCTGTTCGGGCGCGAGCGCGCGCTGGCGGCCTGGACCCAGGCCGGCGTGGACCTGATCCTGGGCGGGCATATCCATCTGCCCTACGTCATGCCCATCCTGGCGGACCGGCCGACGGCCGGCTGGGTGGCGCAGGCGGGCACCACGTGTTCCTGGCGCGTGCGGGGCAAGGTGCCCAATTCGGTGAACCTCATCGTCCGCGACGAGGTCGACGGGGTATCCGCATGCCATGTCGAGCGTTGGGACTACTCCGCCGGCACCCATGCTTTCGAGCCGGTAGACAAGACGCGAGTGGATCTGTAGCGTTTCGGGCAGGCGCGCCGGCCGTCCGCCGGCTTGCCGGGCCTGCCTGGCACCAGGCCCGGGGTTTCTTGTTTAGCCGCTTTCCGACATGATCGACGCCAGCGCGGCCTGGGCCGCCGAGCACGCCTTGCTGCTGTTCCTTCTGCTGCCTTGCCTGGCGGCGCTGCTCGCCCTGGGCGCGGCGCGCGCCTGGCTGGCGGTCGAGGCGCGCGGCCGCACCGTTCTGGGCGCAGGCGGCGCGGGGCTGGCGCTGTTGGCCTTCCTGGCGCTGGCCGTGGCGGTGCGGCGGCCCGGCGCCGTGGTGGCTTTCGATGGCGCCCTGGCGAACGCGCTGGGCCGCGCCATGCCGGACGCCTTTCTCTGGCTGTTGTCCTGGTTCACGTTCCTGGGCGACCGCGACCTGCTGGCGCTGTGCTGCGTGCTGGCGGTGCTGTGGCTGTTGTGGCGCGGATACAAGGGCCTGGCCTTGTTCTGCGCGGTCTCGACCGGGCTGGGCGGCGCGCTGAACTGGCTGCTCAAGTATGGTTTCCAGCGCCTGCGCCCGGATTTCAATCATGACTACACCGCGGTCGTCGGCTGGAGCTTTCCCAGCGGCCATGCCTCGGCCGCGATGGCGGTCTACGGCACGGCCTGTTATCTGATCTGGAGATTGGCGCCCGTGCCCTGGCGCAGGCCCAGCCTGGCCCTGGCGGCGGCGCTGGTGACCGCCATCGGCCTGAGCCGCGTCTTGCTGCAGGTGCATTTCGCCAGCGACGTGGCGGCCGGCTGGGCCATCAGCCTGGCCTGGATGATCCTGTGCGTGGGACTGGCCGAGGGCCTGCGCGCCTCAGGCCGCGACGCGGGCCAGCGCGTCCACTAGCCGCGCCTCGGCCGGACTCAGGCTCGCCTGGGCGAGCAGGGCGGGGCAGGCGTACCGGCCGCCCGCGTTCCGGATGGCCTGTCCGAGGATGCGCGCGCGTCCCGCTTCCGGCGGTTCCAGGTCGACGATGAGCTTGCCGCGCACCGGGGCGGTCACTTCGCCGTCGCTGAAGCGTTCCAGCGTGCGGTCGATCTCGCGCTCGCGCGGCAGGGCCAGCACCACGGTGTCGGATTCGGCCAGCGCTTCGCGGGCGGAGGTGGCCAGCGTGGCGGTGCCCCGGAATTCCTCGCAGCGCGACGGTTCGATGTCGTAGACCGTGAGCGCCAGATCGGGTTCGGCTTCGAGCAGGCGCCGGGCGGCACGGGTGCCGGTCGATCCCAGGCCGACGATGCTGATGCGGGGGCTGTTCATGGTTTGGGCACCGACCAGGTGCTGACGATGTGCGCCAGCGGTTCATCGGAATGCTCGGAGGTCAGGATGACTTCGCCCGCCGACAGGCGGCCGACCTTGAGCAGGCGGGCATCGGCCACGATGGCGCCGGCCGGGCTCTTGCGCAGGAAGTTGATGGTAAGGCTGGCGGTCACCGCATGGGTCTGCCCGGTCGCACCGACCACGGCGGCGTACATCGCCAGGTCGGCCAGTCCCATCAGCATGGGGCCGGCGACGATGCCGCCCAGCCGCTGATGGGAGTCGCGGGCCGGCAGCACCGCACGCGCGGTGCCGTAACCGATCTGCGTCACCTCTATGCCCAGCAGCAGGGAGAAGGGGTGCTGCTCGGTCAGCAGCGCATGGAAGGCGGGCAGGCTGATGCGCGGCGCGTCGGCGCGGGCGGGGGGGACGGCGAGGTCGGTCATCGTTGCTCCAGGACGAGGCAATATTGGTCCAGCAGCGCGTCGGCCTGCTGGCCCAGGGATTTCAGCCTGTGGGTGTGCAACAGCAGCAGCAGGCCCATCAGATAGGTAAAGGTGTTCATCTGCTCGGTCGCGACCGTTGCCGCGTCCCAGGGCTTGGTGCGAGCCAGCGCCTGTCCGAGCAGGTCGATGCTGTCCCGCAGCCGGCCGTTGAGCTGCTCGTCCATTTCGCGCCCCAGGCCGCGCGGACCCGGGCCGCGGAACAGGTACAGGCCCAGCGAGAAGTCGGAGGGGCGGTCTGCGTAGTAGCCGAAGAAGGCGCGGATTGCGTCACGCGCGGCCGAGGCGGGGAGACTGCGTGCCGCGGTGTCGATCAGGTGGGCATGCAGCCGCTGCAGCGATTCGTCCAGCAAGGCTCCGTAGATCGCCTCCTTGCCGGAGAACCACGGATAGACCGCGCCGGTGGTGCAGCCCGCCTCGCTGGCGATGGCCCGGATAGTGGTTTTTTCCAGGCCGTCGCGCTCGAACACCCGCTGGGCGGCGTCCATGATCAGCTGGCGGCGCAGCGCGTTCAGCTGTTCGTTCCGGTCGGGGCGCGCAGGCGCGGCGGGTGGGGTGCTCATGATGGGCGTTCAGGATGCGGTTATCTATGCATCAAATAATATCGCTGGTTTTTACAGATAACAATGTTATTTATCGGGAAGATTGAAGGCATAAGGAAAGCGAGTATGGGACGGCGCTCATCAAGGCTATAAAGTCCGCTGTATTGGTCCTTCGGACCTGCGCGGGAGGCTCGTCGACATCCGAAAGCGCTCCGAAAGAACCCCTCGGCAAGCCCCGTGAATATTGGGGCCAGGGCTGAAAGTCGCATGAATACGTGCTCGTCCTGGCGACCAAGGGTTAGCCCTAGCAGCTGCGCCATCGCCTTGTTGTGATGTTGCAAGATCCCAACAAGCCTGTCGCAAACCTGCACTTTTCTGGCCTTCACCATAGCCAGCCCCCCCGATTTTTGATGCAATAGCACCAACTTCCCTTCGCGGAGTTAGGGGGGCGGCAGGCTGGTTTGCTGGATTGCTGCTCTTGTCACTCAAATCAACGGAGATTTCTTAAATGAAAAAGACTCTGCTCGCTGCCGCCCTGCTCGCCGGTTTCGCCGGTGTTGCCCAGGCAGAAACGTCTGTCACCCTGTACGGCATCATCGATACCGGTATCGGCTACAACAAGATCAGCGGCGCCAAGGATGGCAATGCTTACAAGATCGAGAACGGCAGCCGCGTCGGCATGATCAACGGCGTGCAGAACGGTTCGCGCTGGGGTCTGCGTGGTTCGGAAGATCTGGGTGACGGCCTGCGCGCTGTTTTCCAGCTGGAATCGGGCTTTGATTCGGGTAACGGCAAGTCGGGCCAAAGCTCGCGTCTGTTCGGCCGTCAAGCCACCGTCGGTCTGGCCAGCGACAGCTGGGGCCAACTGGACTTCGGTCGTCAAACCAACATCGCCTCGAAGTACTTCGGCTCGATCGATCCGTTCGGCGCTGGTTTCGGCCAAGCCAACATCGGTACCGCCTTCAGCGCTGCCAACACGCAACGCTACGACAACATGGTGATGTACCAAACCCCGTCGTTCAGCGGCTTCCAATTCGGCCTGGGCTACTCGTTCAGCGCTGATGACAACGGTGGTCAGACCGGCTTCCGTACCGCCGACAACACCCGTGCCATCACCACCGGCCTGCGCTACGTCAACGGCCCGCTGAACGTTGCGTTCTCGTACGATCAGCTGAACCGCTCGAACGCCGGCAAGACTGGCGACGCCGACACGACCCCGCGCCAGTTCATCCTGGGTGGTTCGTACGACTTCGAAGTGGTCAAGCTGGCTCTGGCTGTCAGCCGCACGCAAAACGGCTGGTTCGCTGGCCCGGCTGTGAACGGCAACTCGGTTCTGAGCAAGGTTGCTTCGGACGAGTTCAACAACACGTTCCGCAAGGACTTCAAGGCCAACTCGTACCTGGTCGGCCTGTCGGCTCCGATCGGTGGCGCCAGCAACGTGTTCGGTACGTGGCAAATGGTTGACCCCAAGGGTGACTACGCTAAGGATCGTGACCTGAAGAAGATGCACGTCTTCTCGCTGGGCTACACCTACGACCTGTCCAAGCGTACCAACCTGTACGCCTACGGTTCGTATGCCAAGAACTACGCCCTGGTCGAAGACCTGAAGTCGACCGCCATCGGCGTCGGCCTGCGTCACCGCTTCTAATCCTAAGCAGGGCGCAAGTCCTGCTTGGATTTAAAGCTCACGAACGGGCTTCGGCCCGTTCGTGTAAAACCACCCTTCGGGGTGGTTTTTTTATGCGAGTTCGTGCTCGCATGCGGTGATTGCGAAGCATTTTCGCCGGTGTGCGAATGATGTGGTGTATCCTGCGATTTCACTCGTGAAAACTGCGATTGTTCCAAATAAGGAATGCAGTCTTTCACCCGCTGTTCAGGCTACAGAGTTCAGCCAGAAGTAACCGTGCGAATGCTACAATCCTAAGGTTTGCGCATTTGACGGACGCCTGAATGAACCTGCAACAGTATTTTCCCGTCCTGCTGTTTATCGGAGTGGCCACCCTTATCGGGTTTGCGCTTCTGACGGCCGGCTCCCTGCTCGGCCCGCGCCGGCCTTACGCTGAAAAGCTTTCCCCCTACGAGTGCGGCTTCGAGGCGTTCGAAGACGCGCGCATGAAGTTCGACGTGCGCTATTACCTCGTGGCGATCCTGTTCATCCTCTTCGACCTGGAAATCGCGTTCCTGTTCCCGTGGGCCATCGCCCAGGGCACGGTGGGAATCGTCGGCTTCTGGACGGTCATGGTTTTCCTCGCCGTGTTGACCGTCGGCTTCATCTACGAATGGAAAAAGGGCGCGCTGGACTGGGAATAATTTCCGGGCACGCTATCAGAGACGAATATGGCTATAGACGGCATTCTCAAGCAAGGGTTCATCACCACCAGCGCCGACAAGTTCCTGAACTGGGCGAAAACTGGCTCGATGTGGCCCATGACATTCGGCCTGGCCTGTTGCGCGGTCGAAATGATGCACGCGGGCGCGGCCCGCTACGACCTGGACCAGTTCGGCATCATCTTCCGCCCCAGCCCGCGCCAGTCCGATCTGATGATCGTGGCCGGCACGCTGTGCAACAAGATGGGCCCGGCGCTGCGCAAGGTCTACGACCAGATGCCCGAGCCCCGCTGGGTGGTGTCGATGGGCTCCTGTGCCAATGGCGGCGGTTACTACCATTACTCGTATTCGGTGGTCCGCGGCTGCGACCGCATCGTACCGGTAGACGTCTACGTGCCGGGCTGCCCGCCCACGGCCGAGGCGCTGGTGTACGGCTTGCTGCAGATGCAGAACAAGATCCGTCTGACCAACACGATTGCGCGCTGAGCTTTCGCGCAGGGCGGCAGGCCTAGCCGCCAGCCCCGCGAAGCAGCGTAACGGTTCACCTAAGCGTACAAGATGATGACCAGGCTCGAAACCCTGAAGACCAATTTGCAGACCACCCTCGGCGCGGATATCGCGCTGACCGAGGCGCTGGGCGAGCTGACGCTCGAAGTGCCTGCGGAACAATGGTTCTCCGTCTGCACCAAGCTGCGCACCGAAGCCGGCTTGCGCTTTGAAACCTGTGTCGACCTCTGTGGCGTCGACTACCTGACCTGGGGCAACGGCACGCGCCAATTGCCCGAGGAAACCAACGCCCGCGTCCACCGCTCGCGCTTCGCCGTGGTGGTGCACCTGCTTTCGATCGAGCACAACTGGCGCCTGCGCGTGCGCACCTGGGCGTCCGACGACGAGTTCCCGATGGTCGCCTCGCTGATGGAATGCTGGCCCGGCGTGGGCTGGTTCGAGCGCGAAGCGTTCGACCTGTACGGCATCGTCTTCGAAGGCCATCCCGACCTGCGCCGCATCCTTACCGACTACGGCTTCATCGGCCACCCGTTCCGCAAGGACTTCCCGCTGTCGGGCACCGTCGAAATGCGCTACGACCCCGAACAGCGCCGCGTCATCTACCAGCCGGTCACGATCGATCCGCGCGAAATCACGCCGCGCGTGGTCCGCGAAGACAACTACGGCTTGGGGCATTAAGTCATGGCAGAAATCAAGAACTACACGCTCAACTTCGGCCCGCAGCACCCGGCTGCGCACGGTGTGCTGCGCCTGGTGCTGGAACTGGACGGCGAAGTCATCCAGCGCGCCGACCCGCACATCGGCCTGCTGCACCGCGCGACCGAAAAGCTGGCCGAGCACAAGACCTACATCCAGGCGCTGCCCTACATGGACCGCCTGGACTACGTGTCCATGATGTGCAACGAGCACGCCTACGTCATGGCCATCGAGAAGCTGCTGGGCGTGGAAGCGCCGCTGCGCGCCCAGTACATCCGCGTGATGTTCGACGAAATCACGCGTCTGCTGAATCACCTGATGTCGCTGGGTTCGCACGCGCTGGACGTGGGCGCCATGGCGGTGTTCCTGTACGCCTTCCGTGAACGCGAAGACCTGATGGACTGCTACGAAGCGGTCTCGGGCGCGCGCATGCACGCGGCCTACTACCGTCCGGGCGGCGTCTATCGCGACCTGCCGGATTCGATGCCGCAATACGGCGACACCAGCAAGTACCGTGGCGACAAGGAAGTGCGCGTCATGAACGACGCGCGCTCCGGTTCGCTGCTGGACTTCATCGAAGACTTCACCAACCGCTTCCCCGCCTGCGTCGACGAGTACGAAACCCTGCTCACCGACAACCGCATCTGGAAGCAGCGTTTGGTGGGCATCGGCGTGGTCGATCCCGACCGCGCCAAGGCGCTGGGCTTCACCGGCCCGATGCTGCGCGGTTCCGGCGTGGCCTGGGACCTGCGCAAGACGCAGCCCTACGAAGTCTACGACCTGCTCGATTTCGACATCCCCGTGGGCGTGAACGGCGACTGCTACGACCGCTACCTGGTCCGCGTGGCCGAAATGCGCCAGAGCAACCGCATCATCCGCCAGTGCGTGGAATGGCTGCGCAACAACCCGGGCCCGGTCATGATCGAGAACCACAAGATCGCCCCGCCCAAGCGCACCGCCATGAAGACCAACATGGAAGAGCTGATCCATCACTTCAAGCTCTTCACCGAAGGCTTCCACGTGCCGCCCGGCGAGTCCTACGCCTCGGTCGAGCACCCGAAGGGCGAGTTCGGCATCTACCTGGTGTCCGACGGCGCCAACAAGCCGTACCGCCTGAAGATTCGCGCGCCCGGCTTCGCCCATCTGCAGTCGCTGGATGAAATGTCGCGCGGTCACATGATCGCCGACGCCGTCACCATCATCGGTACGCAGGACATCGTTTTCGGCGAGATCGACCGCTGATCCGCCCAGAGACCGTCACGAGCACGACCGCATAACCCGGATTCAAACTATGCTGCTTTCCGAACAGGCCTACCAGAAAATCGACCGAGAACTCGCGAAGTTCCCGGGCGACCAGCGGCAGTCCGCCATCATGGCCTCGCTTGCCATCGCGCAAGAAGAAAAGGGCTGGTTGGCGACCGACATCATCGAGGATGTGGCCAACTACATCGGCGTTCCGCCCATCGCGGTCCAGGAAGTCGCCACTTTCTACAACATGTTCGACGTCAAGCCCGTCGGCAAGAACAAGATCTCGGTCTGCACGAACTTGCCCTGTGCCTTGCGCGACGGCGAACGCGTCGGCGATTACCTCAAGCGCAAGCTGGGCGTCGACTGGAAGGAAACCACCGCCGACGGCCAGTTCACGCTGGTGGAAGGCGAGTGCATGGGCGCCTGCGGCGATTCCCCCGTGCTGCTGGTCAACAACAAGCACATGTGCGTGCGCATGACGGAAGAAAAGCTGGACGCGCTGGTCGCGGCCCTGAAGGCGCAAGGAGAGTCGGCATGAACGCGCCCGACATCTACAAGCAGTTCTCGCAAGGTCTGGATCCCAATCCGCTGAACGACCTGGCCAATTCCATGTGCCTGCACGGCCGGCACATCAAGCCGCAGATCATGGCCGACGTCGACGGCGCCAACTGGCGCCTGGCCGACTACGTCAAGCGCGGCGGCTACGAAGCCCTGAGGAAGATCCTGACCACCGGCATGAAGCCGGAGGACGTGATCGCCGAGGTCAAGGCCTCGGGCCTGCGCGGCCGTGGCGGCGCGGGCTTCCCGACCGGCCTGAAGTGGAGCTTCATGCCGCGCGCGTTCCCGGGCCAGAAGTACCTCGTCTGCAACTCCGACGAAGGCGAGCCGGGCACGTTCAAGGACCGCGACATCCTGCGCTTCAACCCGCACATCGTGATCGAGGGCATGGCCATCGCCGCCTACGCGATGGGCATCAGCGTGGGCTACAACTACATCCACGGCGAAATCTTCGAGGTCTACCAACGCTTCGAAGAGGCGCTGGAAGAGGCGCGCGCCGCCGGCTTCCTGGGCGACAAGATCCTGGGTTCGGAATTCAACTTCCAGCTGCACGGGTTCCACGGCTACGGCGCCTACATCTGCGGCGAGGAAACCGCGCTGCTCGAATCGCTGGAAGGCAAGAAGGGCCAGCCGCGCTTCAAGCCGCCGTTCCCGGCCAGCTTCGGCCTGTACGGCAAGCCCACCACCATCAACAACACCGAGACCTTCGCGGCGGTGCCCTGGATCATCCGCAACGGCGGCCAGGCCTACCTCGAGGTCGGCAAGCCCAACAACGGCGGCACCAAGCTGTTCTCGATCTCCGGCGACGTCGAGCGTCCCGGCAACTACGAGATCCCGTTGGGCACCCCGTTCTCGACGCTGCTCGAGCTGGCCGGCGGCATGCGCGGCGGCAAGAAGCTCAAGGCCGTGATCCCCGGCGGTTCCAGCGCTCCGGTGCTGCCCGCCGACATCATGATGGACACCACCATGGACTACGACGCCATCGCCAAGGCGGGCTCCATGCTGGGTTCGGGCGCCGTGATCGTCATGGACGAGACGCGCTGCATGGTCAAGTCGCTCATGCGCCTGTCGTATTTCTATTTCGAGGAAAGCTGCGGCCAGTGCACGCCGTGCCGTGAAGGCACCGGCTGGCTGTACCGCATGGTGCATCGCATTGAAACCGGCCACGGCCGTCCGGAAGATCTGGACATGCTGGACAACGTGGCGGGCAACATCATGGGCCGCACCATCTGCGCCCTGGGCGACGCCGCGGCCATGCCCGTGCGTGGCTTCCTCAAGCATTTTCGCGACGAATTCGCGCACCACATCGAGCACAAGTCTTGTGTGGTCCCGCAATATCTGTAGGTCTCAGGAACAGCAATGGTTGAACTAACCGTCGACGGCAATAAGGTCGAAGTGCCCGAAGGCAGCATGGTGATGCATGCGGCCCAGAAGATCGGGCTTTACGTGCCGCATTTCTGCTACCACAAGAAACTGTCCATCGCGGCCAACTGCCGCATGTGCCTGGTTGAAGTGGAAAAGGCGCCCAAGGCGCTGCCCGCCTGCGCCACCCCCGTTACCAACGGCATGGTCGTGCACACCTGCTCCGAGAAGGCTCGCGCCGCTCAGCAGTCGGTGATGGAATTCCTGCTGATCAATCACCCGCTGGATTGCCCGATCTGCGATCAGGGCGGCGAGTGCCAGCTGCAGGATCTGGCCGTGGGCTACGGCGGCTCTTCCTCGCGTTACCAGGAAGAGAAGCGCGTGGTGTTCCACAAGGACCTGGGCCCGCTGGTGTCGGCCGAGGAAATGAGCCGCTGCATCCACTGCACCCGCTGCGTGCGCTTCGGCCAGGAAATCGCCGGCGTCATGGAGCTGGGCATGCTCGGCCGTGGCGAACACTCCGAGATCACGTCCTTCGTCGGCCGCTCGATCGAGTCCGAGCTGTCGGGCAACATGATCGACATCTGTCCGGTGGGCGCGCTGACCTCCAAGCCCTTCCGCTACAGCGCGCGCACCTGGGAGCTGGCCCGCCGCCGCTCGGTCAGCCCGCACGACAGCCTGGGCGCCAACCTGGTCATCCAGGTCAAGGGCGACCGCGTCATGCGCGTGGTGCCGTTCGAAGACGAAGCCGTCAACGAATGCTGGATCAGCGACCGCGACCGCTTCTCGTATGAAGGCCTGAACAGCGAAGACCGCCTGTCCGCGCCCATGATCAAGGGCGCCGACGGCAAGTGGCAGGAAGCCTCCTGGGCCGACGCGCTTCAGGCCGTGGCCCAAGGCCTGTCGCGGGTGCGCGACAGCTTTGGCGCCGGCCAGATCGGCGCGCTGGCGTCCGAGTACGCCACGCTCGAGGAATACGCGCTGCTGGGCCGCCTGGTCCGCGCGCTGGGTTCCGAGAACATCGACTTCCGCCTGCGCCAGACCGACGCGTCCTTCGACGCCGCCCTGTCGGGCGCGCCGTGGCTGGGCATGCCCATCGCCGAGCTGGACAACCTGGACCGCGTGCTGGTGGTCGGTTCGTTCCTGCGCAAGGACCATCCGCTGATGGCCCAGCGCCTGCGCCAGGCCGCCAAGCGCGGCACGCAGATCCTGCTGGTCGACAGCGCCGCCGACGATCCGCTGATGCCGGTCGCCGGCCGCGTCACCGTGGCGCCCTCCGAGCTGGCGCGCGCGCTGGCCGAAGTGGCCGTCGCGCTGGCCCAGGCCAAGGAACAGGCCGTGCCGGCCGAGTTCGCTTCGGTCACGCCGGGTGAACAAGCCAAGATCATCGCCGCCAGCCTGGCCTCGGGTTCCAACACCGCCGTGCTGATGGGCAACCTGGCCGTGGCCAGCGCCCAGGCCTCGACCCTGGCCGCCAACGGCCAGGCCGTGGCCGCGCTGGCCGGCGGCAAGTTCGGCTTCCTGACCTCCGGCGGCAACACCGTCGGCGGTTACCTGGCCGGCGCCGTGCCGGGGCAGGGCGGCAAGAACGCCGCCGCCATGCTGGCCGAGCCGCTGAAGGCCTACGTCGTGCTGCACGCCGAGCCGCTGCTGGACGCCGACAACGGCGCCCAGGCCGTGGCCGCGCTGCGCGGCGCGCAGTTCGCCGTGGCGCTGACCCCGTACCGCTCGGCTGCCGCCGACTGGGCCGATGTCATGCTGCCCGTGTCGCCGTTCACCGAAACCTCGGGCACCTACGTCAATGCCCAGGGCCTGCCGCAAAGCTTCAAGGGCACGGTCTCGCCGTTCGGCCAGACCCGTCCGGGCTGGAAGGTCCTGCGCGTGCTGGGCAATGTCCTGCATCTGGCCGGCTTCGACGACGAGACCTCCGAGTCCGTGCGCGACGCCGTGCTGGCCGGTGGCGTGGAAAATCGCCTGTCCAACGCCATCAAGGCCCAGCCGGGCCTGGGCCAGGTCCTGGGCGGCCTGGAGCGCGTGGCCGACGTGCCGATCTATCGCAGCGACGCCATGGTGCGCCGTTCCGAGCCGCTGCAGGCCGCGCCGGCTTCGAAGAAGCCCGCCGCGCGCATGAACGGCCGCACGCTCACCAGCCTCGGCCTGACGGCCGGCGTCAAGGTGCGCGTGACGGGCGGGCAGGGCGCCGTCGAACTCGAAACCGTGCAGGATGATGCCGTGGCCGATCGCGCCCTGCGCATCTCCGCAGCCTTTGAAAGCACCGTGGCCCTGGGTGGCGCATTCGGTCAAATCAGCGTGGAGCGTGCCTGATGGAATGGCTTAATGTTCTCCAGAGCCAGGGCCAGGCGCTGCTCGGCCCGACGGTCTGGCTGGTTCTGTGGACGCTCATCAAGATCGTCGTGATCGCAGTGCCCATCATCCTGTGCGTCGCGTACCTGACGTACTGGGAACGCAAGATGATCGGCGCCATGCACGTCCGCATGGGACCGAACCGCGTGGGCTTCAAGGGGCTGCTGCAGCCCTTCGCCGACGTGTTCAAGCTGCTGACCAAGGAAGTCGTGGTCCCCAGCGAAGCCAACAAGGTGCTGTTCGTGGTGGCGCCGGTCGTCACCCTGATGCCCGCGCTGGCGGCCTGGGCCGTGGTGCCCTTCGGCCCCGACGTGGTGCTGGCCAACGTCAACGCCGGCCTGCTGTACGTCATGGCCATCACGTCCATCGGCGTGTACGGCGTGATCGTGGCCGGCTGGGCCTCGAACTCCAAGTACGCCTTCCTGGGCGCGCTGCGCGCCTCGGCGCAGATGGTGTCGTACGAGCTGGCCATCGGTTTCGTGCTGGTCACCGTGCTGCTGGTGTCGGGCAGCCTGAACATGTCCGAGATCGTGCTGGGCCAGACCCGCGGCTGGTTCGCCGACAAGGGCCTGAACTTCATGTCCTGGAACTGGCTGCCGCTGCTGCCGCTGTTCGTGATCTACGTGATCTCGGCCGTGGCTGAAACCAACCGCCACCCGTTCGACGTGGTCGAAGGCGAATCGGAAATCGTGGCCGGCCACATGGTCGAATACTCGGGCATGGCCTTCGCGCTGTTCTTCCTGGGCGAATACGCCAACATGATCCTGCTGTCCTGCATGGCTTCGATCATGTTCCTGGGCGGCTGGACCGCTCCGATCGAAATCGCCCCGCTGACCTGGGTCCCGGGTTGGATCTGGCTTGGCCTGAAGACGTTCGTTGTGGTCTCGTTGTTCATCTGGTTCCGCGCGTCGTTCCCGCGTTACCGCTATGACCAGATCATGCGTTTGGGTTGGAAGATCTTCATCCCGCTGACCGGCGTGTGGCTGGTCGTTGTGGCGATCTGGATGCAGACGCCCTGGAATATTTGGCGCTAAGCCGCCAGGCAGAGGCACGATATGGAAGCGATCAAGGATTTCTTCGGCAGCCTGATGCTGACCGAATTGCTCAAGGGCATGCGCCTGACGGGCAAGTATTTCTTCAAGCGCAAGGTCACCTTGCGCTACCCCCAGGAAAAGACGCCGATGTCGGCGCGTTTCCGTGGCCTGCACGCGCTGCGCCGTTATCCCAACGGCGAAGAGCGCTGCATCGCCTGCAAGCTGTGCGAAGCGGTGTGCCCGGCGATGGCCATCACCATCGAATCGGACCAGCGCGAGGACGGCACCCGCCGCACCACGCGCTACGACATCGACCTGACGAAGTGCATTTTCTGCGGCTTCTGTGAGGAAAGCTGCCCCGTGGATTCGATCGTGGAAACGCACATCCACGAATACCACGGTGAGAAGCGCGGCGACCTGTACTTCACCAAAGACATGCTGCTCGCCGTGGGCGACCGCTACGAAGCCGACATCGCCCGCCGCCGGGCCGAAGACGCTCCCTACCGCTGAGCCCAGGGTCCTGATCCATGACTTTTACCACTGTCCTTTTCTACCTGCTGGCCGCCGTGCTGGTGATCGCGGCGTTCCGCGTGATCACCGCGCGCAGCCCGGTCACCGCCGTCATGCACCTGATCCTGGCCTTCGCCAACGCGGCGATGCTGTGGATGCTGCTGGGCGCCGAGTTCCTGGCGCTGCTGCTGGTGCTGGTGTACGTGGGCGCCGTGATGGTGCTCTTCCTCTTCGTGGTCATGATGCTGGACATCCGCATCGACGCCCTGCGCGGCGGCCTGAAGACCTACCTGCCGCTGGGCCTGGTCATCGGCCTGGTCATGGTCGTCGAGATGGCCTTCGTGCTGGGTTCGACCTGGTACGGCGCGGGCCCGCAAGCCCCGGTCGCCGGCGACTACAACAACGCCCGTGCGCTCGGCGAGCTGATGTACACGCAGTACGTCTACGCCATTGAAGTCGGCGCCGCGCTGCTGCTGGTCGGCATGGTCGCCGCCATCGCGCTGACCCTGCGCCGCCGCCGCGACGTCAAGTACAACGACCCCGTCGCCGCCGTCCGGGTGCGCGCCAAGGACCGCTTCCGCCTGGTGAGCATGCCCGCCCAGAGCGAGCGCGCCCAGGCCAAGCAGAACGGCACGCAGGCCGACGCTGCCGCGCCGCAAGGAGAAAAACAATGACGCTGCCGCTGGCCCACTCCCTGATCCTCGGGGCGATCCTGTTCGCCATCGGCATCTTCGGCATCTTCCTGAACCGCCGCAACCTCATCATCCTGCTGATGTCCATCGAGCTGGTGCTCCTGGCCGTCAACATGAACTTCGTGGCGTTTTCCAGCTGGTTCGGCGATGCCGCCGGCCAGGTGTTCGTGTTCTTCATCCTGACCGTGGCCGCCGCCGAGGCGGCGATCGGCCTGGCCATCCTGGTGCTGCTGTTCCGCAACCTGAACACGATCAACGTTGACGAACTCGATCGCCTGAAGGGCTGACGGGGTATTGGAAGAATATGTCTAGCTCACCCAATCTCTACCTGCTCATCGCGCTGGCGCCGCTGGCCGGGGCAATCCTCGCGGGCCTGTTCGGCACCGGCTTTCTTGGCCGGCCGATCGGACGCCGCGCCTCGCACATCATCACCATCCTGGGCGTGCTCATCTCCGCCATCGGTTCGGTGGTGGTGCTGGGCGACGTGCTCAACGGCCTGCGCTTCGACGGCCCGGTCTACACCTGGAGCCTGATCGGCCAGACCAAGCTGGAAATCGGCTTCCTGATCGATCCGCTGTCGGCCATGATGATGGTCGTGGTGACCTCGGTCTCGCTGATGGTGCACATCTACACCATCGGCTACATGGCCGACGATCCCGGCTACCAGCGCTTCTTCTCGTACATCTCGCTGTTCACGTTCTCCATGCTGATGCTGGTGATGTCGAACAACATGGTGCAGCTGTTCTTCGGCTGGGAAGCGGTGGGCCTGGTGTCGTACCTGCTGATCGGCTTCTGGTACACCCGTCCCACGGCGATCTTCGCCAACATGAAGGCGTTCCTGATCAACCGCGTCGGCGACTTCGGCTTCGTGCTGGGCATCGGCCTGCTGTTCGCCTACGCCGGCACCATGCACTACGGCGAAGTCTTCGCCCAGGCCGACAAGCTGGCCAAGCTGACGCTGCCCGGCTCGGACTGGATGCTGCTGACCGTGGCCTGCATCTGCCTGTTCATCGGCGCCATGGGCAAGTCGGCCCAGGTTCCGCTGCACGCCTGGCTGCCTGACTCGATGGAAGGCCCGACCCCGATCTCCGCGCTGATCCACGCCGCCACCATGGTGACGGCCGGCATCTTCATGGTCGCGCGCTTTTCGCCGCTGTTCGAGCTGTCCGACGTTGCGCTGTCCTTCATCATCGTGATCGGCGCCATCGGCGCGCTGTTCCTGGGCATCCTGGGCATCATCCAGAATGACATCAAGCGCGTGGTCGCGTACTCCACGCTGTCGCAGCTGGGCTACATGACCGTGGCGCTGGGCGCCTCGGCCTACTCGGTGGCGATCTTCCACCTGATGACCCATGCCTTCTTCAAGGCGCTGCTGTTCCTGGGCGCGGGCTCGGTCATCATCGGCATGCACCACGACCAGGACATCCGCAACATGGGTGGCCTGCGCAAGTACATGCCCATCACCTGGATCACCTTCCTGCTGGGCACGCTGGCCCTGGTCGGCACGCCGTTCTTCTCGGGCTTCTACTCGAAGGAACACATCATCGAAGCGGCCGGCGCCGCCAACGTCTGGGGCGCGAGCTTCGCGTACTACGCGACGCTGATCGGCGTGTTCGTGACCTCGCTGTACTCGTTCCGCGTGTACTTCCTGGTCTTCCACGGCAAGGAACGCTTCGACACCAGCGGCCACGGTCATGGCCACGGCCACGACGATCATGGCCACGACGACCACGGCCATCATGGCGGCACGCCGCATGAGTCGCCCTGGGTCGTGACCCTGCCGCTGCTGCTGCTGGCGATCCCCTCGGTGCTGGTCGGCGCCTGGGCCGTGGATCCCATGCTGTTCGGCAAGTTCTTCGACGGCGTGATCAAGGTCCTGCCGCAGCATCCTGCCATGCACGAGCTGCATGAAGAGTGGCACGGCTGGGTCGCCTTCGGCATGCACGCCTTCCAGACCCTGCCGTTCTGGCTGGTCGTGGCTGGCGCCGTCATCGCCTGGTACTGCTACTTGATCAACCCGAAGGTTCCGGCCGCGATCAAGTCCAGCCTGTCGGGCGTGAACAAGATCCTCGAGAACAAGTACTTCGTGGACTGGATCAACGAGCAGATCATCGCGCGCGGCGCGCGCTGCCTGGGCCGTGGCCTGTGGCAGACCGGTGACCGCGGCCTGATCGACGGCCTGCTGGTCAACGGCAGCGCCCGCGTCGTGGGCTGGGTGTCCGCGATCAGCCGCCACCTGCAGTCCGGCTTCATCTATCACTACGCGTTCGCGATGATCATCGGCATCATGGCGCTGGTGACTTTCTTTGTGCTGATTCCCCAATGATGGCAAGCGAGATGGCATCCAACACTTTCCCCTGGCTCACGCTTGCGATCTTCGTACCGATCGTATTCGGCCTGCTGGTGCTGGCGGTGGGCCGTGACGACCGTCCCGGGCTCACCCGCGGGCTGTCGCTGATCGGTTCGATCGCGGGCTTCCTCGTCACCATTCCGCTGTACACCGGTTTCAACACCAAGACGGCCGCGATGCAGTTCGTCGAGAAGACGTCCTGGATCGAAGCCTTCAACGTCAACTACCACCTGGGCGTGGACGGCATTTCGCTGTGGTTCGTGCTGCTGACGGCCTTCATCACCATCATCGTGGTGCTGGCGGGCTGGGAAGTCATCACCAGCCGCGTGGCGCAGTACATGGCCGCCTTCCTGATCCTGTCGGGTCTGATGGTGGGCGTGTTCGCGGCGCTGGACGGCATGCTGTTCTACGTGTTCTTCGAAGCCACGCTGATCCCGATGTACATCATCGTGGGCGTGTGGGGCGGGGCGAACCGGGTCTACGCGGCTTTCAAGTTCTTCCTCTACACGCTGATGGGCTCGCTGCTGACGCTGGTGGCCTTCATCTACCTGTGGAACGCCTCGGGCGGCTCGTTCGACATCCTGTCCTGGCACCAGCTCAAGCTCGGCCACACGCCGCAGATCCTGATCTTCGTGGCGCTGCTGGCGGCCTTCGCCGTCAAGGTGCCGATGTGGCCGGTGCACACCTGGCTGCCGGACGCCCACGTCGAGGCGCCCACGGGCGGCTCCATCGTGCTGGCCGCGATCATGCTGAAGCTGGGCGCCTACGGTTTCCTGCGCTTCTCGCTGCCGATCGCCCCCGACGCCTCGCACAGCCTGTCCGGCCTGATGATCGCGCTGTCGCTGATCGCCGTGATCTACATCGGCCTGGTCGCCATCGTCCAGGACGACATGAAGAAGCTGGTGGCCTATTCATCGGTGGCCCACATGGGCTTCGTGACGCTGGGCTTCTTCATCTTCAACACGGCCGGCATCGAAGGCGCCATCGTGCAGATGATCTCGCACGGCTTTGTCTCGGGCGCCATGTTCATGTGTATTGGCGTGCTGTACGACCGCATGCACTCGCGCCGCATCGCCGACTACGGCGGCGTGGCCAACGTGATGCCGCGCTTCGCCACGTTCTTCATCCTGTTCTCGATGGCCAACAGCGGCCTGCCGGCCACCAGCGGTTTCGTCGGCGAGTTCCTGGTGATCATGGGCGCGGTCGAGCACAACTTCTGGATCGGCCTGCTGGCGGCCACCGCCCTGATCCTGGGCGCCTCGTACTCGCTGTGGATGGTCAAGCGCGTGGTGCTGGGCGACATCGCCAACGACCACGTGCGTGAGCTGACCGATATCAACCGTCGCGAATTCCTGATTCTTGGCGTGATGGCGATCGCCGTGTTGTACATGGGGATCTATCCCAAGCCCTTTACCGACGTGATGCACGTGTCGGTCGAGGCCCTGCTGCAACACGTTGGCGTCTCGAAACTGTAAGACTAGACAATGATGCAATCCCAAATCGATTTCGCCCTGGCGACACCGGAAATCCTGCTGCTGGTTTTCGGCCTGGCCATCCTGCTCGTCGACGCGGTGAGCAATCACCCCGAGCGCAAGCCGACGTTCTGGCTGACCATGCTGGCGCTGGGCGTGCTGACCGTCGTGTCCGTCATGCAATGGAACGCCGGCGTCAAGGGCAAGACCTTCAACGGCCTGTACGTCACCGACGAACTGTCGCATCTGCTGAAGATCGCGTCCTACGTGGCCGTGGCTGTCACGCTGGTCTATGGCCGCGTCTACGCCCAGGTCCGCGACATGCTCAAGGGCGGTGAGCTCTACGTCCTGACGCTGTTCGCGCTGCTGGGCCAGATGGTCATGATTTCCTCCGGGAACCTGATCTCCATCTACCTCGGCCTGGAACTGATGTCGCTGGCCCTGTATGCGCTGATCGCGCTGCGCCGCGACAACGTCGTCGCCACCGAAGCCGCCATGAAGTACTTCGTGCTGGGCGCGCTGGCCTCGGGCTTCCTGCTGTACGGCATGTCCATGGTCTACGGCGCCACCGGCCACCTGGACCTGGCCGAAGTCGCCAAGGTCATCGCCGCCGGCAAGGCTGAGAAGATGGCGCTGGTGTTCGGCATCGTGTTCCTGGTGTCGGGCCTGGCCTTCAAGCTGGGCGCCGTGCCGTTCCACATGTGGGTGCCGGACGTCTACCAGGGTTCGCCCACGGCCGTCACGCTGATCCTGGGCGGCGCGCCCAAGCTGGCCGCCTTCGCGATCACGCTGCGCCTGCTGGTCGACGGCCTGCATGGCCTGGCCGCCGACTGGCAGCCGATGCTGATGATCCTGGCCGTGCTGTCGCTGGCCATCGGCAACCTGACCGCCATCGCGCAGACCAACTTCAAGCGCATGCTGGCCTACTCGACCATCTCGCACATGGGCTTCGTGCTGCTGGGCCTGATGTCGGGCACGGTCGCCGGCAAGCCGGACGCGTCGGCCGCCGCCTATGGCGCCTCGCTGTTCTACATGCTGACCTACGTGCTGACCACGCTGGCCAGCTTCGGCATCGTGCTGCTGCTGTCGCGCCAGGGTTTCGAGTGCGAGCACATCGATGACCTGAAGGGCCTGAACCGCCGCAGCCCGTGGCATGCCGCCATCGTGCTGCTGCTGATGTTCTCGCTGGCCGGCATCCCGCCGCTGGTGGGCTTCTACGCCAAGCTGGCCGTGCTGCAGGCGCTGGTGGGCGCGGGCCACGTCACGCTGGCCGTGATCGCCGTGGTGTTCTCGCTGATCGGCGCGTTCTACTACCTGCGCGTGGTCAAGGTCGTGTACTTCGACGAGCCGGCGGCCGACGCCGCCCCGATGGTCGCCTCCGCCGGCCAACGCGCGGTGCTGTCGGTGAACGGCCTGTTGATCCTGGTGCTGGGCATCCTGCCCGGCGGCCTGATGGCGCTGAGCGTCCAGGCCATCCGCAGCTCGCTGAACCTGCTGTAAGCGGACGGACCGGATGAACCAGACCCTGGCTGTATGGCTCCTGATCGCGCTGGCCCTGGTCAGCGCGAACCTGCCCTTCCTGACGGAGCGCGTGTTCGCCGTGCTGCCCTGGAAGCAGGCGGGGCAGGCGGCGGTCAAGCCGTTCTGGCTGCGCCTGGTCGAAGTGCTGGTGTTCTACCTGGTCGTGGGCGCGCTGGGCTTTGCCTTCGAGTCCACGCTGGGCAACCGCTTTGCCCAGACCTGGGAGTTCTACGCCATCACGCTGAGCCTGTTCCTGGTGCTGGCTTATCCGGGGTTTGTGTACCGGTATCTGTTCAAGCGGCATCCCAGGCTGCGCAGCCAGTAAGAGTCCGGCTCCCGTCGACAAAAAACGCCCTGCAGGGCGTTTTTTTGTTTTGGTCAGGATCCATGAGTGCCTGCCATCGCAACGCCGCCTATGGCGACGGGAATGGCGTTTCTTGGTGTTCAAGTTTTCGTCAGGAAAGGATGGCTACGAAAGGATGAGCGAGGATGCGTCATAAGCTTCTATATATGGCGAAAAGCCGCTAACTCGTGTTGTTTTTTCGTCTGGCATGACGGCGAACATTGAATTTTCAGGATGTGTTCAGCTTGCGGGTTCACAATCGCAACCCATCGAAAAACAAGAATCGTTGTTATTCATATTCTGGAGAAGCCTTGTGAAGCCCGAAGACTCCTTTGCCGTCACTTCGCTCAGCGGCTCGCTGGCGGCAGTGCTGGCGACCCCCGCGTTGTTCCTGACGGCCGGCGCGCACGCGCAGCCCTCGGGCCAGGGCGCGACGCAGCTGGCGCCTGTACAGGTGCAAGGCGAAGCCTATACACCCTATGACGTCAAGGAATCGGGTTCCAAGAAGTTCACCGCGCCGCTGCTGGACACGCCCAAGTCGGTGCAGGTGATTCCCCAGGAAGTCATCCAGAACCAGGCGGCGTCCTCGCTGACCGACGTGCTGCGCAACTCGCCCGGCATCACCTTCGGCGCGGGCGAAGGCGGCAATCCGCTGGGCGACCGGCCGATCATCCGCGGCTATGACGCCCAGGCCAGCACCTACGTGGATGGCATGCGCGACATCGGCGCCACCTCACGCGAAGTCTTCAACCTGGAGCAGGTCGAAGTGGTCAAGGGCTCGGACGGCGCCTTCGGTGGCCGTGGCGGCGCCGGCGGCAGCGTCAACCTGATCAGCAAGACGGCCAAGGCGGAAAACTTCACCGCCGCCAGCCTGGGCATCGGTACCGACAGCTACTATCGCGGCACCATAGACAGCAACTGGCAGCTGGGCGAGAAGACGGCGTTCCGCCTGAACGCCATGTATCACGATGCGGATGTGGCCGGCCGCGACATGGTCAACAACAGCCGCTGGGGCGTGGCGCCCACGATCACGTTCGGCCTGAACTCGCCGACGCGCGTGACCCTGAGCTACTACCACATGCAGACGGACGACCTGCCGGATAGCGGCATTCCGTACGCCTATCCCAGCACCAAGGTCAAGCGCGACGGCAGCTACATGGGCGTGAGCCAGACCGGCCCGGCCGATGTCAACCGCAAGAACTTCTACGGCCTGGCCAGCGACTACCGCAAGACCACGTCCGACATGGCCACGATCGGCGTCGAGCACGATTTCTCGGATCGCCTTACCCTGCGCAACATGACGCGCTACACCTACTCCACGCAGAAGTACGTGTGGACCCAGCCGGACGACAGCCAGGGCAACGTGCTGAACGGCCGCGTCTGGCGCCGCGCCAACACCCGCGACAGCCGCGTCGACAGCCTGGCCAACCAGACCGAGCTGGTGGGCAAGTTCGACACCGGCTCGCTCAAGCACAGCTTCAACGTCGGCCTGGAAGTGTCGAAGGAAGAGGGCAAGAAGGATTCGATCGCCGTGAATCGAGGTTCGGGCACGCCGGGTAAGACCAATGCCTGCAATGCCTTGGGCGCCGCCTCCGGCTACAACTGCACCAGCCTGTACGATCCCGATCCGCATGATGCCTGGGTCAATACGCTGGATGGCGAACGCGTGGGCCAGCCGACCCGTTCGCGCACGATTTCGAAGTCGCTGTATGCGTTCGACACGGTGGAACTGTCGCCGCAGTGGCTGGTGAACGGCGGCCTGCGCCTGGATCGCTACGAGACCAAGTTCACCAACACGCCCGCCAACAACTACACCGTGATCAAGCGCAATGACACGCTGTGGAACTACCAGATGGGCCTGGTGTACAAGCCGGCGGACAATGGCAGCATCTACGTGTCGTATGCCACCTCGTCCACGCCGTCGAACAGCGACTCGGGCGAAGGCGCCGGCAATGGCCTGGCTCCTGGACGCGGCGGCGCTGGCGCGAACGCGGCCGACATGGCTCCCGAAAAGAACAAGACCTACGAACTCGGCACCAAGTGGGAAGTGCTGGATCGCCGCATGACGCTGACGGCCGCGATATTCCGCACCGAAACCACCAATGCGCGCCTGACCCTGCCGGACAACACCTACGCGATGGCCGGCAAGAAGCAGGTCGACGGCTTCGAGCTCGGCTTCTCGGGCAGCATCACGCCGGCCTGGCAGGTCTTCGGCGGCTACACCTTCCTGAAGAGCAAGATCAAGGACGACGGCGTCGCCACGGACAAGGGCAACGACTTCCCCAACACGCCGCGCAACGCCTTCAACATCTGGAGCACCTACGCGGTAACGCCGGACTTCACGGTCGGCGGCGGCGCCTACTATGTGGACAAGCAGTACGGCAACACGGCCAACACGGCGTACATCCCGTCGTACTGGCGCTTCGACGCGATGGCCGGCTACCGCTTCAACAAAAACTGGAACATGCAGCTGAACGTGTTCAACCTGTTCGACAAGACGTACTACGACAAGGCCTACGCCGCGCACTACGTCAGCGTCGCGCCGGGCCGCTCGGCGATCCTGAGCGTCAACATGCGCTACTGATCCGGGCTTGTCCTGGCAAGCAAAAAGCCACCGGAAGGTGGCTTTTTGCTTTGCGGCATTCGGAACAAGCCGCGCAAGCTGGCGGCGTGGACGGCTGCGTCCCGTGTCAGCTCTCGAACCAGTTCAACACCCCATCCAGCCCCGACACGTTCAGCGCATAGCGCGTCTGCTCGCGCACCAGCGGCTTGGCGTGATAGGCCACCGGGAAGCCGGCCGCGCCCAGCATCTTCAGGTCATTGGCGCCGTCGCCCATGGCGATGGTCTGTTCCTTGGTGGCGTCGTGCTGGCGCGCGAACTCGCGCAGGTAGACGGCCTTGGCGTCGGCGTCCAGGATGTCGCCCAGCACGCGGCCGGTCAGCACGCCGTTGTCGATCTCCAGCGTGTTGGCGTGCGCGCTGTCCAGTTTCAGGCGTTCACGCAGCCGGTCGGTGAAGAAGGTGAAGCCGCCGGACACCAGCAGCACCTTGATGCCGGCGGCCTGGGCCGTGCTGATCAGCCGCTCGGCGCCCGGATTCAGGCGCAGCTTTTCCGCGTAGACCTGTTCCAGCGCATCGGCCGGCACGCCCTTGAGCAGGGCGACGCGGCGGCGCAGGCTTTCGGAGAAGTCCTTGATCTCGCCGCGCATGGCGGCCTCGGTGATCTCCGACACCTTGTCCTTGACGCCCGCCACGCCGGCGATCTCGTCGATGCACTCGATATTGATCAGCGTGGAGTCCATGTCCATGGCCAGCACCTTGCAGCTGGACAGCTTCAGGCCGGCGGGCAGGAAGGCGGTATCGATGCCCTTGCTTTCCCCCCAGGCGCGGACCTCGGCGCGGGTGGCGTCGTCGTGCTGCACGTCGAGCAGGCGGGCGGCGGTGGCGCTGATGCGTGCCACGCCCTGGGCCTGGGCCAGCGCGGCCAGCTGCTCCGCTTGGTCGACGGTCAGGGCCGGGGATTGGACGACGAGGTGATGAGTAGTCATAAGTTTGCGAATAAGGATCGGTGGCGTCTGCGCGCGGCGTAGCGGCAGCTTACTTCAGCGCGCGCAGCACCGCACGCACGGCATCGGCGCGCGCCGGGATCTGCTGCGCCTTGATCTCGACGCGCAGCTTGTCCTGGCCGGCCAGCTTGATGTGGCGCTGGCGCTGGACCAGCTCGATGATGCGGGCGGGATCCACCGGCGTCTTGGGGCCGAACTGCAGCAGCGCCTGCGTCTCGCTGGCATCGATCTTGACGATACCCAGCGGCTGCGCCGCCAGCCGCAGGCGGTGCGTGGTCAGCAGGGTCTGTGCCGCTTCCGGCAGTTTGCCGAAGCGGTCGATCAGCTCTTCCTGGATCTGGATCAGGTCGTCTTCATCGGCCGCGTGCGCCAGGCGCTTGTAGATGGCCAGGCGCGCGTGCACGTCGGCGCAATAGTCCGAGGGCAGCAGGGCGGGCGCATGCAGGTTGACCTCGCAGGCCAGGTTGAAGGGCGCGTCCAGGTCGGGTTCCTCGCCCGCGCGCAGCGCGCGCACGGCCTCGTTGAGCATCTCGTTGTACATGGAGAAGCCCACTTCCTGGATGTTGCCGGACTGCGAATCGCCCAGCACCTCGCCGGTGCCGCGGATCTCCAGGTCGTGCATGGCCAGGTAGAAGCCCGAGCCCAGCTCTTCCATGGCCTGGATCGCTTCCAGGCGCTTCTTGGCATTGCTGGTGATGGCGTCTTCGCCGGGCGTCAGCAGGTAGGCGTAGGCCTGGTGGTGCGAACGGCCCACGCGGCCGCGCAGCTGGTGCAGCTGGGCCAGGCCGAAGCGGTCGGCGCGGTGGATCACGATGGTGTTGGCGCTGGGCACGTCGATGCCGGTCTCGATGATGGTCGTGCACAACAGCACGTTGTAGCGCTGCTGGTAGAAGCCCTTCATCACCTGCTCCAGCTCGCGCTCGGGCATCTGGCCATGGGCCACGGCGATGCGGGCCTCGGGCACCAGCTCTTCCAGCCGCGCGCGGCGGTTGTGGATGGTCTCGACCTCGTTGTGCAGGAAGTAGCACTGGCCGCCGCGCTTGAGTTCGCGCAAGAGCGCCTCGCGCAGCGTGCTGCCGTCCTCGCGCCGCACGAAGGTCTTGATGGCCAGGCGCTTCTGCGGCGCGGTGGCGATCACGGAGAAATCGCGGATCCCTTCCAGCGACATGCCCAGCGTGCGCGGGATCGGCGTGGCAGTCAGCGTCAGCACGTCGACTTCGGCGCGCAGCGCCTTCAGTGCTTCCTTCTGGCGCACGCCGAAGCGGTGTTCCTCGTCGATGATGACCAGGCCCAGGCGCTTGAACTTCACGTCCTTGGACAGGATCTTGTGGGTGCCGATGACGATGTCCACGCGGCCGTCGTTGATGCCCTCGATGGCCGTGGCGACTTCCTTGGCCGAGCGGAAGCGCGACAGTTCCACCACGCGCACCGGCCAGTCGGCGAAGCGGTCCGAGAAGGTCTGGGCGTGCTGTTCGGCCAGCAGCGTTGTCGGGCACAGCAGGGCGACCTGCTTGCCGTTGGCCACGGCCAGGAAGGCGGCGCGCAGCGCCACTTCGGTCTTGCCGAAGCCCACGTCGCCGCAGACCAGCCGGTCCATGGGCCGGCCCGAGGTCATGTCGGCGATCACCGCCTGGATGGCGGCGGCCTGGTCGGCGGTTTCCTCGAAACCGAAGCCCTCGGCGAAGGCCTCGTAGTCGTTGAGCGGCAGCTTGAAGGCATAACCTTCGCGCGCGGCGCGCTGCGCGTACAGGGCCAGCAGCTCGGCGGCGGTGTCGCGCACCTGCTTGGCGGCCTTGCGGCGGGCCTTGTCCCACTGGCCGGAGCCCAGCTGGTGCAGCGGCGCGGCCTCGGGATCGGCGCCGCTGTAGCGGGCGATCACGTGCAGCTGCGACACCGGCACGTACAGCGTGCTGCCGTTGGCGTACTCGAGATGCAGGAACTCCATCTCGCCTTCGCCCATGTCCATGTTGACCAGGCCGTGATAGCGGCCGATGCCGTGCTGGGCGTGCACCACCGGATCGCCGGCGCGCAGCTCGGACAGGTCGCGCACCATGGCTTCGACGTTGCTGGCGCGCTCCTGGTCGCGCTTGCCGCGCCGTCCCGTCGTGGCCAGCCCGGGGTACAGATCGTTCTCGGTCAGGAAGGCCAGGCCGGCGCCGGGCAGGCCGAAGCCCGCGGACAGCGGCGCGGCGGCGATGCCGAAATGCGCGTCCGAGGACAGGAAGGCCTCGATGCTGTCGGGCTGGGCGTCGGGAGTGACGCCGAACTCGTTGAGCATCTGCACCAGCGTCTCGCGGCGGCCGGCGGAATCGGCGCACAGCAGCAGGCGGTTCTGGCGTCCCTGGACCAGCGCGCGCAGCTTGGCGACCGGATCCTCGGCGCGGCGCGCCACGCTGACGTCGGGCGCGGCGCGGAAATCGGGATGCGGCTGGCCGGCGGTGAGCGCCAGGCGGCGGAAATCCTTCAGCTTGCCGTGCAGCGCCTCGGGGTCCAGGAACAGCGCCGACGGCGGCAGCACCGGGCGCTCGCGGTCGCTCTTGAGAAAGCCGTACCGGCTGGCCGTATCCTGGCCGAAGCGCTGCATGGCATCGTCGATGTCGCCCACGGTGACGGTGACCGTGTCATCGGCCAGATAGTCGAACAGCGTCGCGGTCTCGTCGAAGAACAGCGGCAGGTAGTATTCGACGCCGGCGAAGGGAATGCCGTTGCCGATGTCCTTGTAGGGCAGGGCGCGCGAGGGGTCGCCTTCGAACAGCTCGCGAAAGCGCGCGCGGAAACGGTTGCGGGCGTCCTCGTCCATGGGGAACTCGCGGCCCGGCAGCAGGCGCACCTCGCCCACCGGATACAGGCTGCGCTGGGTATCGACGTCGAAGCTGCGGATGGTCTCGATCTCGTCGTCGAACAGGTCCAGCCGGTAGGGCAGGACCGAGCCCATCGGGAACAGGTCGATCAGCCCGCCGCGCAGACAGAACTCGCCGGGCGCGGTGACCTGGGTGACGTGGTTGTAGTTCGCCAGCGTCAGCTGCGCGCGCAGCGCGGCCTCGTCCAGCCGGTCCTTCTGCTTGAACGAGAAGGTGTAGGCGGCCAGGAAGGAGGGCGGCGCCAGACGGTACAGGGCAGTGGTGACCGGCACGGTCAGCACGTCCACGGATTTCGTCATCAGCGCGTGCAGCGTGTGCAGGCGCTCGGAGATCAGATCCTGGTGCGGCGAGAAGGCGTCATACGGCAGCGTCTCCCAGTCGGGCAGCTGGCGCACCGACAGGTTGGGCGCGAACAGCTGGATTTCCTCGGCCAGCCTCTGAGCCTCCAGCGGCTCGGCCGTCAGGATGACCAGCGGGCCGCCAGCCTGGCGTGCCAGGTCGGCC
>NZ_JAGTJY010000220.1:0-8996 GCF_018195695.1 Achromobacter sp. Marseille-Q0513
GCCCGCACCGGCGCGCACACGCATCCGCGCGCCCAGCTGCTGTACGCGGTCGAGGGCGTGATGCGGGTCAGCACGCCCAGCGGCTTCTGGGCGCTGCCGCCGCTGCGCGCGCTGTGGGTACCGTCCGGCGTGCCGCACGAGGTCGAGATGGTGGGCGCGGTGTCGATGCGCTCGCTCTATGTCCGCGCCGACGCCGCCAGCGCCTATTGGCCCGAATGCCAGGTGATCGAGGTCGGCGGCCTGCTGCGCGAACTGATCCTGGCGCTGACCGCCGAGCCGATCGACTATCCCGAGGAAGGCCGCGCGGGCCAGATCGCCGCGCTGGTGCAATCGGAGCTGGCCGCCGCGCGCGTGGTGCCCTTCCAGATTCCCTGGCCGCGCGACCGCCGGCTGCAGGCCATCTGCGCCGCCATCCTGGACCAGCCGGGCCTGTCGCGCAGCATCGAGGACTGGGGCGACGAAGTCGGCGCCAGCGCGCGCACGCTGATCCGCCTGTTCCAGTCCGAGCTGGGCCTGAATTACCGCCAGTGGGTGCAGCAGCTGCGGCTGGCCGACGCGGTCTGCCGGCTGGCGCTGGGCGAGCCGGTCGCGCGCGTCGCGGCCAGCCTGGGCTACCGCAGCGCCAGCGCCTTCACCGCCATGTTCCGGCGCGCGCTCGGCGCCCCGCCGCAACGCTATCTGCCGGCTCAGCCCGCATGAGGCCACGCGCGTCCGGCACGCGGCGAATTTCAGCGCCGCTTAAGCCTGTCCCCGGAAGGATCGGCGACAATAGCGCCCGGACGCACCGGCGCCGCCGCCCTGCGGCCAGCCCGCAAGCGCGCCCCACTCCGTCCCCGACCGGCCCGGCCATGTCTGGTTACCGAAACCAATTCGCCGCAAAGCCGGTCTATCGCGTTACGCCCTAGAATCGCCAGCAATGAGCAATCCCCAGCATTCTTCCGACGCCCCTCGCGGCAAACGGCGCTTCTCCTGGAAGCCCTTCCTGATCAAGACCGGCGTCGCCGTGGCCGGCGCCGGCGTCTGCGCCGCCGTGCTGCTCGGCATGGCGCTGGCGCTGGCCTGGCCCAGCCTGCCCGACCTGCACGCCATGACCGATTACCGGCCGCGCGTGCCGCTGCGCATCTACACGGCCGACAAGGTCCTGATCGGCGAATACGGCGAAGAACACCGCAACGTGCTGCGCTTCGATGAAATTCCCGAGGTCATGCGCAATGCCGTGCTGTCTGCCGAGGACGACCGCTTCTACCGCCACGGCGGCGTGGACTGGATGGGCGTGGCGCGCGCGATCCTGACCAACGTGGTCAAGGGCTCCAAGAGCCAGGGCGGCAGCACCATCACCATGCAGGTGGCGCGCAACTTCTACCTGTCGTCGGAAAAGACCTACTCGCGCAAGTTCTACGAGCTGCTGCTGACCTTCAAGATCGAGTCCGAACTCAGCAAGGACGAGATCCTGGCGCTCTACATGAACCAGATCTACCTGGGCCACCGCGCCTACGGCTTCGCGGCCGCCTCGCGCACCTACCTGGGCAAGCCGCTGTCGGAAGTCACGCCGGCCGAGGCCGCCATGCTGGCCGGCATTCCCAAGGCGCCGTCCCGCTTCAATCCCATCACCAATTTCCCGCGCGCCGAGATCCGCCAGCACTATGTGCTGAACCGCATGAAGGCGCTGGGCTACCTGACGCCCGAGCAGACCGAGGAAGCCTTCAAGCAGCGCGTGGTCGTGCGCGGCACCGAAGGCGCCAGCCCGCGCGGCTTCGCCATCCACGGCGACTATCCGGCCGAGCTGGCGCGCCAGCTGATGTACGGCGTGTTCCAGGAACAGACCTACTCCAAGGGCATCGACGTCTACACCACGATCGACTCCAAGGCGCAGGAAGCCGCCTACCGCGCGGTGCGCGACGGCGTGCTGGACTACACCCGCCGCTCGGTCTATCCCGGCCCCGAGGACCAGATCGACCTGCCCGACGGCGTCGAGAAGGACGCCCAGGCGCTGGACGACATCCTGGACGGCGTGCAGGAAAAGACGCCGGACAGCGAGGACCTGCTGGCCGCCGTGGTGCTGACCGCCAGCCCGACGGAAGTGACCGTGGCCCGCAGCGCGCGCGACATCATCACGATCTCCGACAAGAAGGCGCTGGCCGTGGTGGCGCGCGCGCTCAACCCCAAGGCGTCCGACAGCCAGCGGCTGCGGCGCGGCTCGGTGGTCTACATCCACAAGGCCGGCGACGGCTGGGAGATCATCAACATGCCGGCGCTGCAGGCGGCGCTGGTGTCGATGGCGCCGCAGGACGGCGCGATCCGCGCCATGATCGGCGGCTTCGACTACAACCGCGGCACCTTCAACCGCGCCACCCAGGCCTGGCGCCAGCCGGGCTCGAACATCAAGCCCTTCGTCTACGCGGCGGCGCTGGAGCGCGGCCTGACGCCGGCCACCCAGATCTCGGACCAGCCCTTCATGCTGACCGCCGAGCAGACCGGCTCCAAGGCCTGGTCGCCCAAGAACGACGGCAACCGCTACGAGCCCATGCTGACCCTGCGCCAGGGCCTGATGCGCTCGAAGAACATGGTGTCGATCCGCATCCTGCAGGCCATCGGCCCGCAATACGCGCAGGACTACCTGACCCGCTTCGGCTTCGACAAGGCGCGCTGGCCGGCGGTGCTGCCGCTGGCGCTGGGCGCGGGCGGCGCCACGCCGCTGCAGGTCGTCAACGGCTACAGCGTGTTCGCCAACGGCGGCTACCGCGTCACGCCCTTCCTGATCGACCGCGTCACCGACCGCTCGGGCCATGTGCTGATGCAGGCCCAGCCCGTGGTCGCCGGCGACGCCGCCGCGCGCGCCATCGACCCGCGCACCGCCTGGGTCATGGACGGCATCCTGCGCGACGCCGCCACCAGCGGCACCGGCGCGCGCGCGCACCAGCAGCTCAAGCGCAACGACGTGGGCGGCAAGACGGGCACCACCAACGAGGCCGTGGACGTCTGGTTCTCGGGCTTCACGCCCACGCTGGCCACCACCGTCTGGATGGGTTTCGACCAGCCGCGCTCGCTGGGCACGAACGAATTCGGCAGCGGCCTGGCCCTGAGCACCTGGCTGGACTATATGCAGCCCGTGCTCAAGGGCGTGCCCGAAAGCAAGCCCGCGCCGCGCCCGGACGGCCTGCTGGTGGACAACGGCGAGTTCTATTTCAGTGAATTCCCGCCGGGCCAGGCGGTGGCCTCGCTGGACCTGTCCTCGGGCGATGCGCTGACCGATTTCCTCAACAACAACCGCTCCACCGGCGGCGTCGACAATACGGTGCGTCCGCTGTCCACGCCGGGCGCGGCGCTGCCTGGCGCGGGTCAGCCCGGCGCGGGACCGGCCGCCGCCGGACAGCCCGCCATCGCCCAGCCGGACCAAGCGCAGCCGCAAGGCCTGCCGGCCCAGGCGCCGGTGGCCCAGCCGCTGCCCGTGCCGACGCCCGGCGCGGTGCCGGGCCGCGCGCAAGGCCAGCCCCCGGGCCAGGCCCCCGCGGGCGGCGACCCCGCCTTCCCGCCCATTCCCGTGCCGCGCGTGTAAGCCGACGCGGCGCCGGGTCTGGCCCGGCGCCCGCTGTCCTGCCTATATGAAGCCGTCTTGAAGAGGAATCAGGCCGGATCCTGGCCCGCCTCGTCGTCCGCCGACTCGGGCTCGGTCACCATGGCGCGCGGCCAGGCCTGCAGCGATTCCAGGTCCAGGAAGGTGAAGTAGCCATCCTTCCAGCCCTCGGTGTCGATGTGATAGACGTTGCCCAGCAGCAGCGGCTCGGCCACGGGCGTATGCCCCGCCACCACGGCGCGCACGCCGAGCACGCCGGCGCGGTCCACCAGGCGCAGGCGGTCGCGTGACCACTGGCAGACCGCGCTGGTGCGCTTGTAGCGGTCGCGCAGCGCCTCTTCCAGGCGCGGCCAGAACAGCACCGGGCAGTCCGCGTGCACCAGCCCCACCGCCCCGTCGCGCGTTTCCACCTCGATCGCCACGGGCAAGGCCTCGAAGGCCTGCGCGTACACGCGCTGCCGCTCCTCGGGCAGGTCCAGGAACCAGCCGCCGCCATAGCCGCGCCAGTTCATCTGGTCCACCTTGCCGCTGCGGACGTGGCGGATCGCGTAGTCCTCGTGATTGCCCTGCACCGCGTGGAACCAGGGCTGCTCCAGCCATTCCAGCACCTGCTCGTTCTCCGGTCCCCGGTCCACCAGGTCGCCCACCGAGAACAGCCGGTCGCGCGCCGGATCGAAGCCCAGCCGGTCCAGGCTCTGGCGCAGGCGGGAAAAATGCCCGTGCACGTCGCCCACCGCGAAGTCGCGGCCGGAGGCATTGCGGGGGATTCTGAGGAAAGACTGCTGCATGGTGTTCCAGGGTGGCGGACAGGCACGGGCCCGGCCAATGACGGCTGGCGGACGCCGTCCACGCGGCGCCGCCAAGCTTACTTTTTAACCCGCTTTGGAACCGCGCGCTGACGGACGCCGGCTCGCCCGCGACAGGCGCGGGCCGGCAAATGGCTGGCGTCACACAAAACTCTACGAGAATAGCTATTATTCGTGATACTGTTCCGCTTCCAACCCACCGACACACCCTAGGGCCGCGCTTGCGGCCCTCCGCCGTCCTCCCTTCCCATGGCCTCCGCCTCCACCATCAAAACCTGGTATGTGGTCCACAAATGGACCAGCCTGATCTGTACGGCGTTCCTGCTGATCATCTGTCTGACCGGCCTGCCGCTGGTGTTCCACCACGAGATCGAGCATTGGCTGGATGACGGCAAGCCCTTGTCGGACGTGCCCGCCGGCACGCCGCGCGCCAACTTCGACAAGCTGGTGGCCCAGGCCCGCTCGATGTACCCCGCCGAAGTGGTCGACTACCTGTCCTTCGATCCGGACGAGCCGCAGGCCTTCGTCGGCATGGCCAAGAAGCCGGGCGACGGCCTGGCCTCCGGCCACGCGGTGCGCATGGACGCGCGCACCGGCGACGTGCTGCTGGACGGTCCACTCTACTCGCAGGACCGCTTTTCCTTCATGGGCATCATGCTCTCGCTGCACGTGGACCTGTTCGCCAGCCTGCCGGGCGAGCTGTTCCTGGGCTTCATGGGCCTGCTGTTCTGCGTGGCCATCGTGTCGGGCGTGGTGCTGTACGGCCCGTTCATGAAGAAACTCGAGTTCGGCACGGTGCGCGCCTCGCGCTCGACCCGGCTCAAATGGCTGGACCTGCACAACCTGCTGGGCATCGTCACGCTGGTCTGGGCCTTCGTGGTGGGACTGACGGGCGTGGTCAACGAGCTGTCCACGCCGCTGTTCCGCCTGTGGCAGTCCACCGAGCTGGTCGGCATCCTGGAGCCCTACAAGGGCCAGGGCATCCCGGCCGAGCTGGCCTCGGTGCAGTCGGCGGCCGACACCGCGCGCCAGGCCATGCCCGGCACCGAGATTTCCTTCATCGCCTTTCCCGGCAACGCCTACGGCAGCCCCCACCACTACCTGGTGTGGATGCGCGGCGACACCCCGCTCACCTCGCGCCTGAACACGCCGGTGCTGGTGGACGGCGCGACCGGCGCGCTCACCACCGTGGCCCGCATGCCCTGGTACCTGACCGCGCTGGAGCTGTCGCGCCCGCTGCATTTCGGCGACTACGGCGGCATGCCTCTGAAGATCATCTGGGCCTTGCTCGACCTGATCACCATCGTGGTGCTGGTCAGCGGCCTGTACCTGTGGCTGGCTCGTCGCCGCGCCACCGAGGCGCGCATCGCCGACCTGATGCGCAAACACGAAGCGGCGGCCGCCGCGCAAAGGACGCCCGCATGAGCAAGCAGAACCGCGGTTTCATGTTCGTCTGGGGCGCGCCCATCGTGCTGGGCCTGCTCAGCGTGTTCGGCCTGCTGGCCGCCTTGCTGGGCACCGGCGGCTGGCACTGGGCCTCGTGTACGGCGCTGACCATCCTGCTGGGCGTGATCGTGCGCTACTGGGCCTTCCCGCTGGAACGCTGACGCGCGTTCCAGCCCGCGCAGCCGCGCCCGGCCCAGGCCGGGCGCGCATCGCTCATTTGCCGAAGCGCTCCGGATCCGGTCCCAGGCGCGCGCCGTCGACGATGCCGTCGATGGCGTCCATGTCGGCCCGCGACAGCTCGAAATCGAACACGTCGATGTTCTCGCGTATGCGCGCTGGCGTGACCGACTTCGGAATCACGATCAGGTCGCTCTGCAGGTGCCAGCGCAGCGTGACCTGCGCCGGCGTCTTGCCATGCTTGCGCGCCAGTTCCAGGATCACCTTTTCCTGCACCGCCTTGCCCTGGGCCAGCGGGCTCCAGGATTCCGTGGCGATGCCGTGGCGCTCATGGAAGGCGCGCAGCTCGCGCTGCGCGAATCCGGGGTGCAGCTCGATCTGGTTCACCGCCGGCGTCACGCCGGAATCCTTGATCAGCCGGGTCAGGTTGGCCTCGGTGAAGTTCGACACGCCGATCGAGCGTGCGCGACCGTCCTGCTTCATCTCGATCATCGCGCGCCAGGCTTCCAGGAACTTGTCGCTGCCGGCCACCGGCCAGTGGATCAGGTACAGGTCGACATAGGCCAGGCCCAGCTTGCGCAGGCTCTCGTCCATCGCCGCGTGGGCGTCGTCGTAGCCGTGCTTGTCGTTCCACAGCTTGGTGGTGACGAACAGATCCTTGCGAGCGACGCCGGCCGCGCGCAGCCCCGCGCCCACGCCTTCCTCGTTCTGGTAGATCGCGGCCGTGTCCACGGACCGGTAGCCGGCGGCAAGCGCTTCCTTGACGCTGTCGGCGGCCTGCTCGTCCGGCACTTGCCACACGCCCAGGCCCAACTGCGGAATCCTGTTCCCGTCGTTCAATTTGACTGCGGGTACTTTCGACATAAACCCCTCCATGATTCGCGGCGCCGCGTTGGCGGTCCGGCCGCGCGACCAGGAACCGCAGCCGGGCGGAGCCCCTGGTCTGTAACACAAGGAATGCGGGCCCGTCGCGCTGCGCCCGCGGTGCGATGCTGGATCGCGATGCCCTGGAATAGCAGTCCGATTCCAGGGTTTTCAGGCAGATAATAGCGCCGCTGTCCGATAATGGCGCCCAAACCCCGGCCGCCGCGAGTCGGCCGGCGCCGCGCTGGCGGGCCCGCCCCGCCTCTCGCGCCCACCACCTATTCCATCTGCTCATGCCTGCCACTCCCACGCGGCCCCAGGGCCGCAACGGCTTTTCCACCCTGCGCACCCTGTTCCCCTATCTATGGCCGCCCGGACGCCCCGGCCTGAAGGCGCGCGTGGTCATCGCCCTGCTCTGTCTGTTCGCGGCCAAGGCCGCGACCGTGTACGTGCCGGTGCTGTACAAGCACGCGGTCGACGCGCTGGGCCAGGGCGCGCCCGGCGCGGTCGCGGTGCCGCTGGGCCTGATCCTGGCCTACGGCGGGGCGCGGGTGCTGTCGCTGATCTTCTCCGAACTGCGCGACGCCATCTTCGCCCGCGTCGGCCAGCACGCCATCCGCGCGGTCGGGCTGCAGATCTTCCGCCACCTGCACGGGCTGGCGCTGCGCTTTCACCTGGCGCGCCAGACCGGCGGGCTGAACCGCGCCATCGAACGCGGCACCAAGGGCATCCAGACACTGCTGTCCTTCCTGCTGTTCAACATCCTGCCCACTTTCTTCGAGATCGGGCTGGTCTGCCTGGTGCTGTGGCGCATGTTCGACGGCTGGCTGGCGCTGGCCACCGGCGCCACGGTCACGCTGTACATCGCGTACACGCTGCTGGTCACCGAATGGCGCGCCAAGTTCCGCCGCCAGATGAACGAGACCGACTCCGAGGCCAACACCAAGGCCATCGAAAGCCTGCTGAACTACGAGACGGTCAAGTACTTCGGCAACGAGGAGCACGAAGCGCGGCGCTTCGACGCCTCGCTCAGCCGCTACGAGCGCGCCGCCGTGCGCAGCCAGGTCAGCCTGTCGATCCTGAACATCGGCCAGGCCGCCATCATTTCCGCGGGCCTGACGCTGGTCATGTGGATGGCTGCCCAGGGCATCGCCGAGGGCCGCTACACGCTGGGCGACTTCGTGCTGGTCAACACCTACCTGCTGCAGCTGTATTCGCCGCTCAGCTTCTTCGGCTTCATCTACCGCGAGATCAAGCAAGCCATCATCGACATGGAACGCATGTTCGAGCTGCTGGACCAGGATCGCGAGATCGCCGACCGCCCCGGCGCGCGCGACCTGGCGGTCAGCGGCGCCGAGGTCGAATTCCGCGACGTGCGCTTCGGCTACGACGAGCGCCGGCCGATCCTGAAGGGCGTCAGCTTCCGCATCCCGGCCGGCAAGACCGTGGCCGTGGTCGGCCCGTCGGGCGCGGGCAAGTCCACCATCGCCCGCCTGCTGTTCCGCTTCTACGACGCCGACGCCGGCGCCATCCTGATCGACGGCCAGGACCTGCGCGAAGTCACCCAGCAGAGCGTGCGCGCGGCCATCGGCGTGGTGCCGCAGGACACGGTGCTGTTCAACGACACCATCCGCTACAACATCGGCTACGGCCGCCCCGGCGCCAGCGACGCCGAGATCGAGGCTGCCGCGCGGCTGGCCCATGTGCACGACCTGATCATGGCCATGCCCGACGGCTACGGCACCATGGTGGGCGAGCGCGGGCTGAAACTGTCCGGCGGCGAGAAGCAGCGCGTGGCCATCGCCCGCACCCTGCTCAAGAATCCCGCCGTGTTCCTGTTCGACGAGGCCACCAGCGCGCTGGACACCCACACCGAGCGCGAGATCCAGGCCAACCTGCGCGAAGTCAGCCAGGGCCGCAGCACGCTCATCATCGCGCATCGGCTGTCGACCGTGGCCGACGCCGACGAGATCATCGTGCTGGCCGACGGCCTGGTGGTCGAGCGCGGCCGCCACCAGGAACTGCTGGCGCGCGACGGCATCTACGCCGGCATGTGGGCGCGGCAGCTGCGCAGCCCGGCGGATTGACAAGCCCGCCCCCACTGTCCGAAGATCGCCCCCTTTGAATCC
>NZ_JAGTJY010000221.1:0-8959 GCF_018195695.1 Achromobacter sp. Marseille-Q0513
TGGGGGCGCCGCCCCCCAGCGGCGCGCCCCGGCCCCCGGCGGCCGGGCCGTGCCGCGGCGCCGCCGCCGCCATGCCCAGCGCCATCGCCGCCTGCGCGCCGCGCCAGATCCGGATCTCGCCGTGCCGGCGCGCCAGCCGAGGCACCAGCAGGCAGGACAGCGTGGCGGCCAGCCCGAACAGGGGCCAGGCCCAGCCGAACACGGCCGGGTCCGGCATGACATCCTTGGCCATGACGGGCAGGAAGGTGGCGGGAATGATGTAGCCGACGCCGAACACGCCGTAGTGCAGCGCCAGTCCCGCCATGCCGCGCGGCAGCGGTTCCCGGCTGGCTGGGCGGGCGGACGCGGCGGCGGCCGGCAGCACCGCGCGCAGCCTGGGCCAGGCCGCCATCGCCAAGACCAGCGCCAGCGCGCCCAGCGCCACCCAGCATTGCGCGGCAGTGGCGCCGGCCGCCATCAGGGCCAGGCAGGCCAGCCCCGTCGCCGCGATGCCGGCGCCGACGCCCGCATAGACCACGGCGGACGCGGCCGGCTCGATCGGGTCGCCCGCCGGCGCGGGCCGCCACGAGGCCACGCAGATGAAGCCCAGCGCGCTGGCCCAGCCCGCCGCCAGCCGCAGCGCGGCCCAGCCCGCCACGGAATGCAGCAGCGGCATGGCCAGGGTCAGCGCCGCCACCGCCAGCAGGCTGGCGCCCAGCGCGGCCAGCGGCCGGCGCGGCGGCCAGGCGGCCGCGATCAGCGCGCCCAGCAGGTAGCCCGCGTAGTTGGCCGAGGCCAGCCAGCCGCCCTGTTCCAGCGAGAGCGCGGCGTCGTGCGCCATCAGCGGCCAGACCGGCGTGAAGGCGAAGCGGCCGATGCCCATCAACACGGCCAGCGCCAGCGCGGCCGGCCAGGCGAGGCTGACGGCGCTGCGGGCGGGGACGAGGGGCTGGGCATGGCTTGACATGAGCCCACTCTACGGCTGTACTAATATCTTGAATAGTGAATTATTAAGAACATAGGTTCTTTAAATGAGAAACTTGGACCTGGACGCGCTGCAGATTTTCAAGGCGGTTGCCGACGAGGGCGGCGTGGCGCGCGCGGCCGCCCAGCTGAACCGAGTGCAGTCCAACGTGTCCACCCGGCTCAAGCAGCTGGAGGCCTCGCTGGAAGCCCCGCTGTTCCGCCGCCAGAACCGGCGCCTGGTGCTGTCGGACCAGGGCCGCGTGCTGCTGTCCTACGCCGACCGACTGCTGCGGCTGTCGGCCGAGGCGCAGCAGGCCGTGCGCGACGGCGCGCCGCGCGGCACGCTGCGCCTGGGCACCATGGAAAGCACGGCGGCGGCCCGGTTGCCGCCCGTGCTGGCGGCCTACCACGCGGCCTGGCCGCAGGTGCGCATCGAGCTGGTCACGGGCACCTCGGCCGCGCTGGCGGCCAAGGTGCGCGACTACGAACTCGAAGCGGCCTTCGTGGCCGAGCCCTTTCCCGCCGAGGGACTGGCATCAACCGAAGCCTTCAACGAAACGCTGGTCCTGATTTCGCCGCGCGCCTGGCCCGAGATCGCCGACGCGCGGGCGCTGGCCGATCACACGGTGATCGCCTTCGCGTCCGGCTGTTCCTATCGCCGCATCCTGGAATCCTGGCTCAGCCGCGAAGGCGTGGCGCCGGGCAAGGTGATGGAGTTCGCGTCCTATCATGCGATCGTCGCCTGCGTGGCGGCCGGTACGGGCGTGGCCATCGTGCCGCGCTCCGTGCTGGATGTGCTGGGCGCACAGACCGCGCTGCGGGTGCGCGACCTGCCGGGCAAATATGGCGTCGCGCGCACCCGGCTGGTGTGGCGGGCCGATGACGACACGCCGGCCGTGCAGGCGCTGCGCGATCAACTGGCGGCCTGAGGCGTCAGGCGGTCGCGCCGCGTTGCGACCGCTCAAAAAAACGCGCGGGCACATGCCCGCGCGTTCTTGCTTGATGCGTGCGTCCGGATCAGAAGCGATAGCCGACGCCCAGCGTCGCCACCCACGGGTTGATCTTCGCGGTGCCGATGCGTTCGCCGTTCAGGCTGACCTTCGACTTGATGTCGATGTAGCGGATGTCCGCGTTCATGAACCAGCGCTCGCTGATCTTGATGTCCGCGCCCAGCTGCGCGGCCACGCCCCACGAATCCTTCAGCTTGAGCTTGGAGCCGTCGAGCGCGCCTTCGGCCTTGGTGTCGAAGAAGTGCGTGTAGTTCAGGCCGACGCCGATGTAGGGCTGCACCATGCTGTCCGGCAGGATGTGCCATTGCAGGCTCAGCGTGGGCGGCAGGTGCTTGGTCGAGCCGATCTTGCCGAGGCCGCCGCCGCGGATGTCGTGCTGGAAGGGCCAGGCGCCCAGCAGTTCGATGCCGATGTTGCGCGTGGCCATGTAGGTCACGGTGAAGCTGGGACGGACGTTGTTGTTCACGTCCAGTTTGACGCCGCCGTTCAGAACGCTGCCGTTGTTGGAATCGGGGCGGACCTGCGTGACGCCGACCTTCAGCAGCACATCGCCGGCCTCGTGGGCATGGGCGGGGACGGCGAAGGCGCCGGCGGCCAGCAGGCCGGCGATGGCGGTGGCGCGGACGCGCCCGAGCTTCGAAAACATTTTCTTCTCCGATCTTTCCGTGGGGTGAGACGACAGGTTCTCAAACCCTGGCGCCGGCAGGCTTGACAGGAATCAAACCCTACCGGGATGTCGGGAATCGCGTGGTTGAGCCGCAACACGGGGCGGTCCGGCGTGTCGCCGGCCACGCTTGGACGGTGCGCGCGGTCCGTTCATGCGGCGCAAATGAAACGCCGCCCGGCGCCTGGGGGCGCGGGGCGGCGTGGGGGCCGGTCCTGGAAGATCAGCGCGGCAGGTCGCTGGATCCCATCAGGAAGGCGTCGACCGAGCGCGCGCACTGGCGGCCTTCGCGGATGGCCCAGACCACCAGAGACTGGCCGCGGCGCATGTCGCCGGCGGCGAACACCTTGTCGACGTTGGTGCGGTAGTCGTCGGTGTTGGCGCGCACGTTGCCGCGCGCGTCACGGTCCACGCCGAAGGCGTCCAGCACGGTCTGCACCGGCGACACGAAGCCCATGGCCAGCAGCACCAGGTCGGCCTTGATCTCGAATTCCGAGCCTTCGGCCTCGCGCATCTTCATCTGGCCGGTCGCTTCGTCCTTGAACCACTCGACGCGCGCGCCCACCAGTTTCTCGACCTTGCCGTTGCTGCCCTTGAGCAGCTTGGTGGTCACGGACCAGTCGCGCTCGCAGCCTTCCTCGTGCGACGAGGAGGTGCGCAGCTTCAGCGGCCAGTAGGGCCAGGTCATGCTCTTGTTCTCGGACTCGGGCGGCTGCGGCAGCAGCTCGAACTGGGTGACCGAGGCCGCGCCGTGGCGGTTGCTGGTGCCCACGCAATCGGAGCCCGTGTCGCCGCCGCCGATCACCACCACATGCTTGCCCTTGGCCAGCGTCTGGCTGGTCAGGCGGTCGCCGGCCACGGCCTTGTTCTGCTGGCGCAGGAAGTCCATGGCGTAGTACACGCCCGACAGCTCGCGGCCCGGCACCGGCAGGTCGCGCGGGGTTTCGGAGCCGCCGGTCATGACGACGGCATCGAACTCGGCCATCAGCGATTCGGGCGTGCGCACGGTCAGGCCGTCGGCGGCCGCGTCGCTGGGATTGCCGATGTAGGTCGACGGCGCGAATTCAACGCCCTCGGCTTCCATCTGCGAGATGCGGCGGTCGATCTGGTGCTTTTCCAGCTTGAAGTCGGGGATGCCGTAGCGCAGCAGGCCGCCGATGCGGTCGCTCTTTTCGAACAGCGTCACGGAATGGCCGGCGCGCGCCAGCTGCTGCGAGCAGGCCAGGCCGGCCGGGCCCGAGCCCACCACCGCGACCTTCTTGCCGGTCTTGCGCGCCGGCACCTGCGGCGTGACCCAGCCCTCGGCCCAGCCCTTGTCGATGATGGCGTGCTCGATGGACTTGATGCCGACCGCGTCGCTGTTGATGTTCAAGGTACAGGCGGCTTCGCACGGCGCCGGGCAGATGCGGCCGGTGAACTCCGGGAAGTTGTTGGTGGAGTGCAGCACGTCCAGCGCGCGGCGCCAGTCCTGCCGGTACACCAGGTCATTCCAGTCCGGGATGATGTTGTTGACCGGGCAGCCGTTGTTGCAGAACGGGATGCCGCAGTCCATGCAGCGCGCCGCCTGCTGCTTGGCCTGGTCGTCGTTCAGGTGCAGCACGAACTCGCGCCAGTTCTTCAGCCGCTTCTGCGGGGCCTCGGAGGCCTCCTGCAGACGCTGGTATTCCATGAATCCGGTGATCTTTCCCATGATTTCCCTCACGCAGCCAGTTGTTGCGGGTTGGCTGCACGCCACATTTCACCCAATGCGCGGCGGTAGTCCGTCGGCATGACCTTTATGAATTTGCCGCGCGCCGCTTCCCAGTCGCCCAGGATCTCGCGGGCGCGGAAGCTGCCGGTGTAGCGGAAGTGGTCTTCCACCAGGCGACGCAGGATGGTCTCGTCCGTTTCGCGCTCGCCGCCGCGCTGCGCGCTGTGCCAGGTGTCGATGCCGTTCTGCGCCTGCTGCTCGGCATGAGGCACCACGGCTTCCAGTTCGACCATGGACAGGTTGGCGCGCTGCTTGAGCGTGCGTTCCGGATCCCAGACATAGGCCACGCCGCCGGACATGCCGGCCGCGAAGTTGCGGCCGGTGGCGCCCAGCACCACGACCGTGCCGCCCGTCATGTATTCGCAGCCGTGGTCGCCGGTGCCTTCCACCACGGTGGCGGCGCCCGAGTTGCGCACCGCGAAGCGTTCGCCGGCCACGCCATTGAAGAAGGCCTCGCCCGCCAGCGCGCCGTACAGCACGGTGTTGCCGGCGATGATGTGGTCGGGGCCGAAGCCGCGGAAGTCGTTGGGCGAACGCACGATGATGCGGCCGCCGGACAGGCCCTTGCCCACGTAGTCGTTGCCTTCGCCCACCAGGTCCATGGTGATGCCGTGCGCCAGGAACGCGCCGAAGCTCTGGCCGGCGGTGCCGTTGCACTGGATGTGGATGGTGTCGTCGGCCAGGCCGTCATGGCCGTAGCGCGCCGCCACGGCGCCGGACAGCATGGCGCCGATGGTGCGGTTGCGGTTGCGCACCGGCACGATGAAGGACACTTTCTCGCCGCGTTCCAGCGCGGGCTTGCTGCGCTCGATCAGCTGGTGGTCCAGCGCGCCGGCCAGGCCGTGGTCCTGCTCTTCGGTCTGGCGCACGTCGGCGTCCGACTGGGTCTGGTGGAACACGCGAGTGAAGTCCAGGCCGCTGGCCTTCCAGTGTTCGACGCCGGAGCGCATGTCCAGCAGGTCGGCGCGGCCGATCAGGTCGTCGAACTTGCGGATGCCCAGCTGGGCCATGATCTCGCGCACTTCCTCGGCGATGAAGAAGAAGAAGTTGACGACGTGCTCGGGCTTGCCCTGGAACTTCTGGCGCAGCACCGGATCCTGCGTGGCCACGCCCACCGGGCAGGTGTTCAGGTGGCACTTGCGCATCATGATGCAGCCTTCGACGACCAGCGGCGCGGTGGCGAAGCCGAATTCGTCGGCGCCCAGCAGCGCGCCGATGACCACGTCGCGGCCGGTCTTCATCTGGCCGTCTGCCTGCACGCGGATGCGGCTGCGCAGGCGGTTCAGCACCAGCGTCTGCTGCGTTTCGGCCAGGCCCAGTTCCCAGGGCGTGCCGACGTGCTTGATGGACGACACCGGCGAGGCGCCCGTGCCGCCGTCATGGCCGGCGATCACGACGTGGTCGGCCTTGGCCTTGGCCACGCCCGCCGCCACTGTGCCCACGCCCACTTCGGACACCAGCTTGACCGAGATCGAAGCCTTGGCGTTGACGTTCTTCAGGTCGTGGATCAGCTGGGCCAGGTCCTCGATCGAGTAGATGTCGTGGTGCGGCGGGGGCGAGATCAGGCCCACGCCGGGCACCGAGTAGCGCAGCTTGGCGATGTATTCCGAGACCTTGTGGCCGGGCAGCTGGCCGCCTTCGCCGGGCTTGGCGCCCTGGGCCATCTTGATCTGGATCTGGTCGGCCGAGGACAGGTACTCGGCGGTCACGCCGAAGCGGCCCGAGGCCACCTGCTTGATCTTCGAGCGCAGCGAGTCGCCCTTCTTGAGCGGCACGTCGGCTTCGATGCGGTCGGCGCCCAGCACCGAGGCCAGCGTGTCGCCGTCCTTGATGGTGCTCTTGCCTTCGCGCATTTCGGCGCGGTAGCGCAGCTCGTCCTCGCCGCCTTCGCCGGTGTTGGACTTGCCGCCGATGCGGTTCATGGCCACGGCCAGCACCGAGTGCGCCTCGGTCGAGATCGAGCCCAGCGACATGGCGCCGGTGGCGAAGCGCTTGACGATGTCCTTGGCCGGCTCGACGTCGTCCAGCGGAATGGCGCGCGACGGGTCGAAGCGGAACTCGAACAGGCCGCGCAGCGTCATGTGGCGGCGGCTCTGGTCGTTGATGATCTGCGCGTACTCCTTGTACGTGCGGTAGTTGTTCTGGCGCGAGGCGTGCTGCAGCTTGGCGATGGAATCCGGCGTCCACATGTGCTCTTCGCCGCGCACGCGGTAGGCGTACTCGCCGCCCGCTTCGAGGTCGTTGGCCAGGACCGGGTCGTTGCCGAACGCGGCGCGGTGCTGGCGCAGCGCTTCCTCGGCCACCTGGAAGATGCCGATGCCTTCGATATTGGACGCGGTGCCGGTGAAGTACTTGTCCACCAGCGCCTTCTGCAGGCCGACGGCCTCGAAGATCTGCGCGCCGGTGTAGGACATGTAGGTCGAGATGCCCATCTTGGACATGACCTTGTTCAGGCCCTTGCCGATGGCCTTGACGAAGTTCTTCACGGCCTTTTCGGGATCGCCCATCTTGCCCAGCGATTCCAGCGCCAGGTAGGGATGGATCGCCTCGGCGCCGTAGCCGCCCAGCAGCGCGAAATGGTGCACTTCACGCGCCGAGCCGGTTTCCACCACCAGGCCGGCGTTGGTGCGCAGGCCGGCGCGGATCAGGTGCTGGTGCACGGCCGACGTCGCCAGCAGCGCGGGGATGGCCACGCGCTCGCCGTCGACCAGGCGGTCGGACACGATCAGGATGTTGTAGCCGCTTTGCACCGCGTCCACGGCGCGCGCGCACAGCGCGGCCACGCGGGCCTCGATGCCCTCGGGGCCCCAGGCGGCCGGGTAGGTGATGTCCAGCTCATAGCTGCGGAACTTCTTGCCCGTGACCTGCTCGATGTCGCGGATCTGCGCCATGGCGGCGAAGTCCAGCACCGGCTGCGACACTTCCAGGCGCAGCGGCGGGTTGACGTTGTTGATGTCCAGCAGGTTCGGCTTGGGGCCGATGAAGGACACCAGCGACATCACCAGCTGTTCGCGGATCGGGTCGATCGGCGGGTTCGTCACCTGCGCGAAGAGCTGGCGGAAATAGTTGTAGAACGGCTTGGCGCGGTCCGACAGCACGGCCAGCGGGGCATCGTTGCCCATCGAGCCGATCACTTCCTCGCCGGTCGTGGCCATGGGCTCCAGGATGAACTTGTAGTCTTCCTGGGTCCAGCCGAAGGCCTGCTGGCGGTCCAGCAGCGAGACGGACGATTGCGTGGCCACATTGCCCTGGCGCGGGGCCGGCAGCGATTCCAGCTTGATCTGCAGGCGCTCGATCCACTGGCGGTACGGGCGGCTGTTGGCCAGCTGCAGCTTGATCTCGGCGTCGTCGATGATGCGGCCCTGTTCCAGGTCGATCAGGAACATCTTGCCGGGCTGCAGGCGCCACTTCTTGACGATGCGGTTCTCGGGGATGGACAGCGTGCCGGCCTCGGAGGCCAGGATCACCATGTCGTCGTCCGTCACCAGGTAGCGGGCCGGGCGCAGGCCGTTGCGGTCCAGCGTGGCGCCGATCTGGCGGCCGTCGGTGAAGGCGACGGCGGCGGGGCCGTCCCAGGGTTCCATCATGGCCGCGTGGTATTCATAGAACGCGCGGCGGCTCTCGTCCATCTGCGTGTGCTGTTCCCAGGCTTCCGGGATCATCATCATCATGGCGTGGGCCAGCGAGTAGCCCGAGTTCACCAGCAGTTCCAGGCAGTTGTCGAACGTGGCGGTGTCCGACTGGCCTTCGTAGACGATGGGATAGAGCTTCTTCAGGTCGTCGCCCAGCACGGCCGACTGCATCATGCCTTCGCGCGCGCGCAGCCAGTTGAAGTTGCCCTTGACCGTGTTGATCTCGCCGTTGTGGGCGATCATGCGGTACGGGTGGGCCAGCGGCCAGGCGGGGAAGGTGTTGGTCGAGAAGCGCTGGTGCACCAGCGCCAGGGCCGAGACCGTGCGCGGGTCGGCCAGGTCGCGGTAGTAGCGGCCGACCTGGTCGGCCAGCAGCAGGCCCTTGTAGACCACGGTGCGCACCGAAGCCGAGGGCACGAAGTATTCCTTGCCGTGGGCCAGGCGCATGTTCTGGATGGCGTGGCTGGCGGTCTTGCGGATCACATACAGCTTGCGTTCCAGCGCGTCGGGCACCATGACGTCGGCGCCACGGCCGATGAAGAGCTGACGGATGACGGGTTCGCAGTCGCGCACGGCGGGCGACATGGGCATGTCCACGTCCACCGGCACGTTGCGCCAGCCCAGCACGACCTGGCCTTCGGCCCGGACCGAGCGTTCCAGCTCCTGCTCACAGGCCAGGCGCGAGGCGGTTTCCTTGGGCAGGAAGACCATGGCCACGCCGTATTCGCCGGGCGGAGGCAGCACGATGCCTTGCTGGCTGAATTCGTCGCGGTACAGGGTGTCGGGAATCTGGATCAGGATGCCGGCGCCGTCGCCCATCAGCTTGTCGGCGCCCACGGCGCCGCGATGGTCCAGGTTCTCCAGGATCTTCAGGCCCTGCTGAATGATGGCGTGGCTTTTCTTGCCCTTGATGTGCGCCACGACGCCGACGTCACAGGCGTCATGCTCGTTCTTTGCG
>NZ_JAGTJY010000222.1:0-8934 GCF_018195695.1 Achromobacter sp. Marseille-Q0513
CGTCGCGCCGCCGCGGGCAGGAACACGGGAAACCAGGTGTCGCTGCCCGGCCCTTCGGCCCGCATCGCATCATAGGAGTCGAAGCGCCGCTCCTGGCCGTCGTCGAACCGCGCAACCAGCGCGACGCCCGCCAGCACGACGACCAAAGCAACGACCGCGCGGATCCGTGCCGGCATGGAATTCAGGAATCGCATCAGGTCCTTTCCTTGTGTTGTGCGGCAGCATCTTCCGGTGCCGCCCGCCCTCATTACCCACACGCCCGCCAGGACGCCAGCCCGGCCCATGCCCGGCGACGAGCTTTTATCACAACGCGCGGGCAATCACGCGGCAACTCGCCTTCGCGCCATCGCCCGAAGGCGCGAAAGTCGGCGCCGGCCCCCCATCCGGCGCGCGCCGGCAGGTTTCTTCTCCGGGTTTGCCTGGATGAGATAAAACATCAGAAACCTTGCAAAATATTGCATACCGCGCATCCAGTTCCGGCCAGCGCGGCCCGGGACGCGACGCCATGCCTGAGCATCTTCATTCCTACACCGCTGCACCAAACCGGCATAAAAAGATGAAACCAGAGAGCAATGCGCCCGTCCCCTTCCGGCCCGAGGCCGGCCTGCCCGCGACCGACCCGGCCGCGTCCCAAGCCATGCTCGACAGCCTGAGCGATCCCTTCATCTGGCTGGATCCGGAATGGCGCGTGCGCTATCTGAACCCGGCCGCGGCGCGCCTGCTGCGGCGCAGCCTGGGCGAGCTGGCCGGCCACAACGTCTGGGACAGCTATCCCGACCTGGCCGGCTCGGGCTACCACGACGCCTGCCGCGCCGTCGCCGCCACCGGCCAGCCGGCGGCCCATACCGGCTACTACGCGCCGCTGGCGTCCTGGTTCGAGGCCCGCGCCTTTCCGGCGCGCGACGGCATCGTCCTGGTGCTGCGCGATGTGTCCCACGTGCACGCCAAGATCTCGCAGCTGCGCTACCAGGCGACGCACGATTTCCTGACCGGCCTGCCCAACCGGCGCCAGTTCATGGACACGCTGTCCGGCGCCATCGCCGAGGCCGCCGCCGGCCTGGGCCGCCAGCGCACGCTGCTGGCCGTGCTGTTCCTGGACCTGGACCGCTTCAAGGAAGTCAACGACACCTTCGGCCATGCCGAGGGCGACGCGCTGCTGCGCGACGTGGCCGAGCGCCTGCGCCGCTTCCAGACCCCTTCCATCTTCTGCGCGCGCGCCGGCGGCGACGAGTTCGCGCTGGTGTTGCGCGACACCAGCGAACGCGCCGCCGAGGCGCTGGCCAACTCCTTGCTGAACCTGCTGTCCATGCCGCACCAGATTCACGGCCGCTCGGTATCGCTGGGCGCGAGCATCGGCATCGCCACCATGAATTCGCCGGCCGATTCCGCCGACGTGCTGCTGGACTACGCCGACGCGGCCATGTACGCGGCCAAGGCCGCCGGCCGTTCCCAGGTGCGCGTCTACCGCCATGAGCTGAGTCCGGGACTGCAGGAGCGCAACGCGCTGCGCGGCGACATCCAGGCCGCGCTGGACGGCAACCAGTTCGAGCTGCATTTCCAGCCCCAGGTCGACATGCGCGACGGCTCCATCTGCGGCGCCGAGGCGCTGCTGCGCTGGCGCCATCCGTCGCGCGGCCTGCTCGGACCGGCCTCGTTCCTGGACGTGCTGCTGGACTCGCCGCAGGAACTGGCGCTGACCGAGTGGGTGGTCGACACGGCCTGCTGGCACCTGAGCGAATGGCTGACCGTCGGGCTGCCCATCCCCAAGGTCTGCTTCAACCTGTCGGCCCGGCAACTGCTGGCGCCGAACCTGGCCGCCACCCTGGTGCGCCTGTGCCAATCGCACGGCGTGCCGCCCGCGCTGCTCGAAGTCGAGATCACCGAGAACACGCTGATGGGCAACGTGGACCAGGCCACGGCCGCGCTGCGCGAGCTGCGCCAGGCCGGCATCAGCGCGTCGCTGGACGACTTCGGCTCGGGCCAGGCCAGCATGGCCTACCTGATGCAGGTGCCGATCAGCACACTCAAGATCGACAAGTCCTTCGTCTGGGCGCTGGGCGCGGTGTCCACCGCCACCGCCGTGATCCGCGGCATCGTCTGGCTGGCCCATTCGCTGGGCATGCGCACGCTGGCCGAAGGCGTGGAGACCGAGGCGCAGCGCCAGTTGCTGCAGGACGAGGGCTGCGACGCGATGCAGGGCTATCTGTTCAGCCGCCCCCTGCCTCCAGCCGCCTTCGCCGCGATGATCGCCGCCGCGACCGCCGGCGACATTCCCGAGGGCGACGAGCGCGATGGCGGGGACTTCTCGCCGCCCTGACAACCGGCGGCGGAAGTCGCGCGATGCCACCGGCCCTCCGCGTTGCCCTAGCCCTGAACCCTGACCGGATCGGTCGCCAGCAGATGGTTGGTGAAGGATTCCTTGGTCTCGCAGCGCCAGCTCGCCCACAGCTTGCCCGCGCCTTCGTCCAGTTCCAGCGCCAGCCAGTTGCGGGCCGCCATCACGTAGCGGTTCGAGCCCGGGAACAGCATCATCTCGGCGCTCAGGTTGACGTCCAGCGTCTGCGCGGAACCGGCCACGCTGTCGAGCACGTGGAAGAACAGCCGCTCCATGACGGACACCAGCGAGGGATGCACCACCGCGGTCGAGGTCAGCTGCTGGATCTGCGCCCAGTTGTCAGCCGGCTCCACGTCCTTGCGATAGACCACGCCCCAGGCCGCCACGTGCACGTCGCCTGACACGATGGTCGCGCGCAAACGCTTGTCCCTGGCGGTGCGCAGCAGGGTCTCGACCAGACGCCGGCGCTCGCCTTCGTGGTCGTCGTTGGTCCAGTGGTCCTTGAGATCGTCGGCGCTGCTGTCCAGCACGTGGTCCTGGCCGAAGCTGTCCATGAAGGCCTCGGCCAGCGAGAGCTTGGGATGCACCACGGGCACCGAGGACATGAACAGCAGGTGGCGCGGCGCGCTCGCGGCGCCGGCGGGCAAGGCCGCCAGCCAGCGCTGCATCGCGTCCCAGGACGCGGGACCCATCACCTGCTCCTGGGAACGCTCGCTGCGCAGGTCCGCGACCATCAGGCTGACCGGTCCCGCCTGGTGCGCGAAGGAGAAGCCCGGCTGCCCGTCCAGCAGCGGCAGGGCCAGCTTGTCGCCCGCCAGGATGCGCGGCCAGGCGATGGGCGCGTACAGCGGATCGTCGTCCCGCACCCGCACGTCGGCGCGCGGCGTCAACGGCGGCAGCAGCTCGATGGCGTGCTGCATCTGGAACACCCAGAACGCGCGGCGGGCATGGTGGAACAGGCGCTGGAACAGAGGGCTGCGCTGCATCTCCGGACTGTAGGAGCCCCAGCCGTCGAAGATATCGTGGTCGTCCCACATCATCACCGTGGGCATGCGCGCCATGGCCTGGGCGGCGTCCAGCGGCGTCGCCCCGCCACCCCAGGGCGCGCGGTCCTTGCGCAGCCAGCGGTCGGCGTACAGGCGCAGGTAGTAGTCCTCGATCTCGCGCTCCAGCGCGGCGTCCACCGGATAGCGCAGCTGTTCGTCACGCGTCAGCCCGATCCAGCGCTTGAGCGGCTTGATGTCTTCCCAGATCGAATCGAAATAGATCTGGTCGCCGCCCATCAGCATCAAGTGAAAGCGCTGGCCGCCCTGGTCGTGGATCTGCGCCTCGTGCCACAGCTGCTCGCGATCGAGCGCGTAATCGGCCGGCCGCAGCTGCCTGTCGTGGTTGCACAGCAGGTCGGCCCACACGGCGTTCTCGGCCTTGATGAGCTTGCGCATGCCGCCCGGATCGGAAAACCCGTTACAGGACACGTAGGCCATGCGCGGCGCCGCGCCCTTGGCCGGCACGGTGAACTGCCAGGTCTCGTCCACGCCGTCGATGGCGTAGGACACCCGCCGTTCATCCTTGCGCGCCTTGCACGACAGGTCGTAGCGCAGGTAGACGCGCCCCTGATGACGCAACAGCGTCACCGGCGCGGCCGCCCGCTTGCCCTCCAGCGACAGCGCGGGCGCGCCGGCGCCCTCATCCACGCCGATCAGCGCCGATACCTTCCACGTTCCGTCCGCGCCGGCGCCGCGAAACGACAGCACTGGTCCCAGCAGCAATTTCGCCATGTCGCTCTCCCCCTGCGGCCATCGCGCCGGCGGCCCACGCCGCCCGGCCCCTCCCGGCCTGAGGGCAGCGTAATGGCGGCGGCGCGAAACGCCAAGCGCGGCGCGGGTATCATTCTTTTCCTTGTTCCGCTGCACCCCGAATTCACATGGAAAAGATCCGGCTCGACAAATGGCTGTGGGCGGCCCGCTTCTACAAGACGCGCAGCCTGGCGTCACAGGAAATCGGCAAGGGCCGCATCCTGGTCAACGGCCAGCCGGCCAAGCCGGCGCGCGAAGTCGCGGCCGGCGACCGCATCCAGGTGCGCAAGGAAGACCCCGCCATCGAGGTGCTGGTGCGCGCGGTGAGCGGCGCGCGCGGCCCCGCGCCGGTGGCGCGGCAGCTCTATGAGGAAACGCCGGAAAGCGCGCAGGCGCGCGAACGCGCCGCCGAGCAGCGGCGGCTGGCGCCCGAGCCGGCGCTGGACCTGGCCGACGGCCGGCCGACCAAGCGCGACCGGCGCCTGATCGACCGCATGCGCGGCAAGTAGGCCGCCGGCGCGATCAGAGCGCGCGGCCCACGATCAGCGGATCCAGCGCCATGTCCGGATCACCGCTCTTGCCGTCGTACGGCAGGCGGTTGAGCACGTAGCGCATGGCGTTCAGGCGCGCGCGCTTCTTGCAGTCGGACTTGACCACGATCCACGGCGCGTCGGCCGTGTCGGTGTGCGCGAACATGGCTTCCTTGGCGCGCGTGTAGTCGTCCCACTTGTCCAGCGAGGCCAGGTCGACCGGGCTGAGCTTCCACTGCTTGAGCGGATGCACCTTGCGCTGCTGGAAGCGGCGGCGCTGCTCTTCCTGGCTCACCGAGAACCAGAACTTGACCAGGTGGATGCCGCTGGACACCAGGTGCCGCTCGAAGTCCGGCACCTGGCGCAGGAACTCCAGGTACTCGGTCTGGTCGCAGAAGCCCATCACGCGCTCGACGCCGGCGCGGTTGTACCAGGAGCGGTCGAACATGACGATCTCGCCCGCCGTGGGCAGGTGCTGCACGTAGCGCTGGAAGTACCACTGGCCGCGTTCGGTGTCGGACGGCTTCTCCAGCGCGACCACGCGCGCCCCGCGCGGGTTCAGGTGTTCCATCATGCGCTTGATGGTGCCGCCCTTGCCGGCCGCGTCGCGCCCCTCGAACAGGATCACCACGCGCTGGCCGGTGGCCTTGACCCAGGCCTGCAGCTTCAGCAGCTCGACTTGCAGCGCGTACTTCTGCTTTTCGTAATTGCGCCGCAGCATGCGGTGGCGGTAGGGATAGATGCCCTCGCGCCAGTCCACGGCCAGCTCGTCGTCCGGATTGCGGCGGCCGACAGGCCCCTGCACGTTCACTTCCAGCAAGGCGCGGTGCACGGCGCGCGCGTCGTCCGGCGACAGTTCCTCGATCACCGCGCGCAGCGCCTCCTGCGCCTGGCCGGGGCCGGCGGCCTGGTAGCGGCGGGCGATGTCGGCCAGCACGGCGGCCGTCTCCTGGCGGGCGGCGTCCTCGCGCTCGGCGACGCGGCGGCGCAGCTGGGCGGCGGGCTCGTCGGCCGCCGCGCGCCGGCGGGCCGTGGTCGTCGGCGCGGGGACATCGGCGCCGCCCTTGCGCGCGGGCGCGCGGCGCGGCGCCGCGCTGCCGCGGGTCGTGCCCGTGGCGCGCTTGCGCGTCGCGTCCGCCGTGCCCGGCGCGGAAGATGGCGTGGTCTTGTCTGTCATGGTCATGGTCCTTGCTGCGCGTGGCCCGGGCCGCGAACGGCGGACAGCCGCCCGCGACCGGCGAGGAAAAAACGGCAACCCTAACCCGCTCGCCGCCGGGCCTGTTTGATCCGGATCAATGCTTGTAACATTTTTGCAATGTGCGGACCTGCTACCCTGCCCTGTCCGCACTCGTCCATCGCCCATTGCCCATTGCCCATGTGGTCACGCCTGAAACGCCTATGCACCCGCCGCCCCGCGCCGCCACCGGCCAGCCGCGTGCGCGTCGACGACGCGGGCATCTGGCGCGACGCCGGCGCGGCGGGCGTGGCGGAGTTCTGGCCCTGGGCCAACGTGCGCGAGTTCGGCTTCCGCCTGCTGCTGGCGGGCTTTCCCGATCCCTGGAGCGGCGACTACCTGGAAGGCAGCTGGTTCATCCGCGTGCCCAGCGACGGCGGCGGCATGCTGGCCGTGGACTTCGACGCGGACGCGCTGGATCCGGACCATCTGCCGCCGGCGCTGCTGCGCCGCCTGCCCGGCCTGGACCTGGCCGCGCTGCGCCAGGGCGTGGCGGCGGCGCGCCGCGCGCCCAGGGATGGGCTGCGCGAGGGCGAATGGCTGGCCTGGCGCAGCGACGCCACGGACGCCGCGCCCTGACACCGCGCCAGCCCGGCGACCGCCGACGCGGGGACTAGGTGCGATCCAGCCCCTGCTTCAGGTCCGCGAGGATATCGTCGGGCGTCTCCAGTCCCACCGACAAACGCAGCAGTCCTTCTGACAAGCCATAGCGCTCGCGGTCCTCGGCCGAATAGCTGGCATGCGTCATCGACGCCGGATGCTGGATCAGCGTCTCGGGATCGCCCAGGCTGACCGCGATGCGCGCCAGCTTCAAGCCATTGAGCAGACGCCGGCCCGCATCCAGCCCGCCCTTCAATTCAAAGGCCACCAGCCCGCCGCCGGCCGATTGCTGGCGGCGCGCGATCTCGGCGCCGGCCGTGTCGGCCAGGCCCGGGTAGAACACATCGGCCACCGCCGGATGCTCGCGCAGCAGCCGCGCCACGCGCAGCGCCGATTCGCTGTGACGCTGCACGCGCAGCTCCAGCGTCTTCAGGCCGCGCAGCACCAGGAAGGCGGTGAAGGGCGATAGCGTCGCGCCGGTGTAATAACGCAGCCCCTGCAGGCGCACCGCGTCGACCAGTTCCTTGCGGCCGGCCACGGCGCCGGCCAGCAGGTCGCCATGGCCGCCCAGGTACTTGGTGGCCGAATGCAGCACCAGGTCGGCGCCCAGCGCCAAGGGACGCTGCAGCACCGGCGTGGCGAAGGTGTTGTCGACGATGGTCAACAGGCCCTTGCCGCGCGCGATGGCCGACACCGCCTGGATGTCCACCAGCCGCAGGTTGGGATTGGCCGGCGTCTCGAAATACACCGCGCGGGTCTTGGGGCCGATGGCGGCGGCCACCGTCTCCGGGCGCGTGAAATCGGCGAACACCGCGCGCACGCCAAAGCGCGCCAGGCCCTGCGTGAACAGCGTGAAGGCCGTGCCGTAGACGATCTGGTCGACCACGATCTCATCGCCGCTTTGCAGCAGCGAGAACAGCGTGGCCGAGATCGCGGCCATGCCGGACGCGGTGACGACGGCGGCCTCGGCGCCTTCCAGCGAGGCCAGCCGCTCTTCCAGCAGGGCCTGCGTGGGATTGCGCGTGCGGCCATAGACGTAGCCGCTGCGCTCGCCCAGGCGGATCTGATCGAAGGCCTCCAGGCTTTCCTGCGTGTAGGTCGAGGTCAGGTAGAGCGGCGGCGACAGCGCGCCCTGCTCTTCCAGCGGGTCATAGCCCAGGTGGATGGCGCGCGTGGCGAAGCCTTGCTGCGAGTGATCGGTCATGACGGGACTCCTGTGTGGTCCATGTTCATCGAAGACGCGGCCATGGCCGCGCCGGAAAGTGCTGCCTGCCGCTGGAGCGGGCCGGCGCCGCATTGACGCCGCCGCGCGGCGTTGTTACATTTTGAGATCCCCACGCATTCCCAACCGGCATCCCATGAACCCGCAATCCGGGCCCATCCAGGCTCAAGGCCAGGCGCCGCTGTCCGCGGCGGCGCAGCGGCGCGCGGGCTGGCTGCTGCCCCTGCTGCTGGCCTGCGCGGTCTACATGGCCGAAGGCACGTTGCGCATGCTGCTGGCGCGCCAGCCGGCTACCAGCCTGGAAGTGCTGGGCATGATGGCCGTGCCACCCTTGCTGGCCTGTGCGCTGTTCGCGATCGGCAAGCGCTTCCGCAATCCCCGCAGCCAGCTGTACATCGCGCTGGCCGTGGGCCTGGTCATGCTGCTGGGCGACGCCGGCCAGGCCTGGAGCCGGATCGAGCAGAACCGCCAGCGCGAGCTGGCCAGCGCGGGCATCCGCGACGCCATGACCGTGCTGCGCCGCATGGCCGGCGGCGCGGAGAAACCCGGCGCGCTGCCCGACATCGATCCCACGCCTCGCGCCCACGGCGCCTACGGCGAGCTGGAGCGCGCGGTCAAGACCGTGGCCGGCCAGCGGCTCGCGCAGCACAAGGCCTACGTCAAGGATCTGGACGACATCGGCCTGCCGCGACTGTTCGATCCGGGCCGGCTGGCGCGCGACACGGGCCTGGTGGAAAGCCGCATGATTCTCGAACTGGCCGGCCGCCTGCTGCCGACCTACCGCCAACGCAACCAGCAGGCGCTGGATGAAATGCCGGCGCTGATACGCGCGCTGGACATCGACGACGACGCCAGGACGCGCATGCTCGACGGCGTGGCGGCGCAGCGGCAGGCGCGGCTGCGCGACGTGAACCGGGCCTGGGACCTGGAAACGCGCATCCTCGACGAGTTCGGCCAGATGATCACGCTGCTCGACGACAACCGCCCCTACTGGGTCGCGCGCGGCGGACAGCTGCTGTTCGAGCGCGACGACGACCTGGCGCGCTATCGGAAGCATCAGGCCCGCGTCGACGCCCTGGTCCGCGAACAGGACCAGCTGGGCGCGCAGCAACTGGCCAGCCTGCTGCCGGCCACCCTGCCCTGACATACGCCGCCGCATCGCCGCGTCAGCGCTTGTGGTCGGCGCGGCGCGACAGCCATTCGCCGGTGAACTGCAC